>JBJSXO010000156.1:0-7495 GCA_046086425.1 Actinomycetota bacterium
TTCGGCAACGTGCTGGGCAGCCGCGGCAGCGTGATCCCCACCTTCCAGCACCAGATCGCCGCCGGTGGGCCCGTGACGGTCACCGACCCGCGGATGACGCGCTGGTTCATGAGCACCGACGAAGCGGTCCGCCTGGTCCTGCAGGCGGCCGCGACGCCCGACCGCCATTCCGTGCTCGCGCTGCAGATGGGTGAGCAGATCAACGTGTACGAGCTGGCGGACCGGATGATCCGCCTGGTCGGCCGGCGGCCCGGGGTCGACATCGACATCGTGATCACGGGCATGCGCCCGGGCGAGAAGCTGGCCGAGGAGCTCGTCGGGCCCGGGGAGACCGTGAGCGGCACCGGACCGATCCTGGGCATCGACCCGGTGATGATGGCCCCGGACGCGCTGGAGCGGGCCGTCGAGCGCCTCTCGTCCATCGTCGACACGCTCGACGACGCCGCAGCCCGCCAGGCCCTCCTCGAGCTGGCGGCGCCCGCCCACGACGCCGCGTCGTCCCGGTCCTCGCTCCGGCCGTCGTGACGCGCACCTGCGTGCCGGCCCGATGCCCTGCGCAGGGCCGCCCGGCGCGCACGTAGACGCCGGCACCCCCCGTGTCCCCCGCCGGTCCGCCCGCCGCGCGCTCCGAGGTGGCGCCCGATCGGGTCCTCGTGCTGTGCACCGCCAACCAGTGCCGTTCGCCCCTCGCCGGGGCGCTGCTGCGGCGCGAGGTGAGCCGGCGTGGCCTACGGGTGGAGGTGCGGACGGCGGGCCTCGGCGAGTCCGGGAGGCCGGCGACCCCGGAGACGGTGGCGGCGGCGGCCGGGCTCGGCCTCGACCTGGGGGAGCACCGCAGTCGCACGGTAGACCGTGAGCTCCTCGCGGGCGCCGACCTCGTCGTGGGCATGGAGCGCCTGCACGTGCGGGAAGCCGTGGTGCTCGAGCCTGCGGTCTGGCGCCGGGCGTTCACGCTGCGCGAGGTGGTGCGGCGCGCGGATGCGGAGGGGCCGCGCACCCGGGACGAGCCGCTGCGCGGGTGGCTCGGTCACCTCAGCGCCACCCGCGACCGCCTGGCGCTGATGGGTGCGGACGACGAGGACGACGTGCGCGATCCCACCTCCGACCCGACGGTCGATCACGCGACCACGGCGTCTGAGCTCGAGCACCTCGTCCGTCGCCTCGTGGACCGCACCTGGCCCGCCTAGCCCCGCCTCCGGCCCGACGGGTCGGCGGGCCGGGTCAGAAGAGCTCGACGTCGCCGAGGCCGAGGTGCCAGTCCGCCCGGGCCGCCGGGGGGGCCGTGGCCAGGACCCGGCTCGTGAGCACGGGGCCGGCCCCGGGCACCGGCCAGAACCGCCGCCCGGGCGGGCGGGGGGACCGCAGCGCCAGGAGGTAGTCGGCGCCGCTCTCCTCGGAGATGCGCGCGAAGGCCGCCGCCCGGGTCCGGGCGTCGCCGGCGGGCACGAGCGTCTCGCAGATCACCGCCTCGAGCGCGGGCCCGCGGCGGCGGAGGTGGAACACCACAGCGCCGGCCTCGGGTCCCTCCGGCCCGGCCACGACCCGGTAGTGCAGCGCCTCGGGACCGAAGCGCCACCGGAGGTACTCGACGCTGCGGCGGGTGGTGAGGCCGGCGCCGGGCGGCACGTGGGTGAGCAGCCGCTCGGCGAGGCCGCGATCGGCGAACACCGTCGCGGCGGGAGTGCCCGCCGCGGTCGGGACGGCACCCCGGTCGGCCGGCGTCCGGGCCCGGGCAATGCGCAGGAGCCCTCCGGGACCGGCCGGGCGCACGACGACGGGCAGCCGGCCCACGACGACCCAGCCCATCTTGAGGTAGCCGGGGCGGCTCTGTGCGTTCGGGGTGTTGAAGACGAAGTCGACCCCCTCGGCGGTCAGCTCGTCGAGGGCCGCCCGGGTGAGGGTGGTGAAGATCCCCCGACCCTGGAACTCGGGGTCCGTGGCGGTGTCGACGGCGCGGACGGCGTGGCGGACCTCGCCGGCGTGGAGGAACTCCCAGCGCAGGAACGTGCGGAACCCGGCGACCCGTCCCCCGACCTCGGCGACCCACATGGGCGACGCGCCGAACGGGTTGTCGGCGTGCTTCCAGGTGAAGTGGGCCTCGGTCGCCGGTCCGGGCTCCCACCCGAGGCTGCGGCCGGCGACGGCGAGGATCTCGGGCCGGTCGCCCGCGGTGGCCCGGCGGACCACGACCTCCGCCGTCCCCGGGCTCACCGGGGCCACGTAGTGTCGACGCCGATGCCGGGGAAGGTCACGCGCACCGCAACGCGCACCGCGGTGAAGACCGCCGCCGCGGCGGCCGACGTGCTGCGCCGTCCGCCGGCCGGTCTGGTGGTCCTCATCTACCACCGCGTCGGACGGCGCACCGACACCGAGGTCGACCTCCCGCGCGCGTGCTTCGAAGACCAGATCGCATGGCTGGCGGCGACGTTACCGGTCGTGTCGCTGGACGACGGTCTGGCCTGGGTCGCGGGGGACGACGGCGCCCGTACCCGCGAGATCCGGGTCGCGGTCACCTTCGACGACGGGACTGCGGACTTCGTCGACGAGGCGCTGCCCGTGCTCGAGCGGTTCGGGGTGCCGGCCACGCTCTACGTGGCCACCGCCTTCGTCGAGGAGCAGCGGGCGTTTCCCAACGACGGCGTGCCCCTGAGCTGGGCGGCGCTGCGGGCCGCGCTCGACACCGGCGTCGTGACGGTGGGCTCGCACACGCACACCCACGCGCTCCTCGATCGTCTCCCCGACGACGCGGTCGCCGACGAGCTCGATCGGTCGACGGGGCTCATCGGCGACCGGTTGGGGGTCGTGGCGTCGCACTTCGCGTACCCGAAGGCCGTGATGGGCTCGGCCGCCGCCGATCGGGCCGTGCGGGCGCGCTTTGTGTCCGGCGCCCTCGCCGGCGGGCGGGCGAACCGGCCGGGCCGGACCGACGCCTTTCGCCTCGCGCGGACACCGGTGCAGGTCAGCGACGGCGAGGCGTGGTTCCGGCGCAAGGCCGGGGGCGGACTCGCACTCGAGGAGACCCTGCGGTCGGTCGCGAACCGCCGCCGGTACTCCAACGTCACCAGCTGACCGCACCGGCACCGCTCCGCACCGCTCCGCCGGGCCGACGGCCCCCGGCTCAGGGCGCGACGACCCCGCGCACGGCGGCCGCGACGCGGTCGACGTCGGCGTCGGTCATGGCCGACCCGCTCGGCAGGCACAGGCCCTGGGCGAACACCGTCTCGGCGACCCGTCCGCCCCGCATCGGTGCCGACGCGAACACCGGCTGCAGGTGCAGTGGCTTCCACGCCGGTCGCGCCTCGATGTCGTGGCCCTCGAGGTGCGCGCACACCTCGGCTGGGGTCGTCCCGCACTCGGGGCCGAGGGTGACGACGGTGAGCCACCAGTTCGGGGTCCCCGACTCGGCGATCGGCATCATGCGCAAGCCGGGCACGTCGGCGAGCGCGGCGTGGTACCGGGCGAAGATCTCGGCGCGACGCGCGATCTTCGCAGGAAGCCCGCGCAGCTGGCCGCGGCCGAGCGCGGCGAGCAGGTTCGACATCCGGTACGCATAGCCGATCTCGGAGTGCTGGTAGTGCAGCGCCGGGTCCCGGGCCTGTTGGGACAGATGGCGCGCCCGGGCCACGAGGCGCGGGTCCCGTGCGACCAGCATCCCGCCGCCACTGGTGGTGATGATCTTGTTGCCGTTGAACGAGAACACACCGACGTCGCCGAAGGTCCCGGCCGCGCGGCCGTGGTAGGTCGCGCCCAGCGCCTCGGCCGCGTCCTCGACCAGCGGCACCTCGTGGTGGGCGCAGGTCGCGACGATACGGTCGTAGTCGGCGCACTGGCCGTAGAGGTCGACGCTCACCACCGCGGCGGGCCGCCGACCCCGCGCCGCCCGATCTGCGAGCTCGCGGTCGAGGAGCTCGGGGTCGAGGTTCCACGACGCGGTCTCGCTGTCCACGAAGCAGGGCCGGGCTCCGAGGTACACCGCCGCGAACGCGGTCGCCGCGAACGTCAGCGACGGGACGATGACGTCGTCACCGGGCCCGACCCCGACGAGCGCCAGGGCGAGGTGGAGCCCGGCGGTGCCGCTCGCGAGCGCGACGGCGGTCTCCACGCCGACGAACGCCGCCATCTCGGCCTCGAAGGCGTCCACGTGGGGCCCGAGCGGCGCGATCCAGTTGGAGTCGAACGCGTCGAGGATCAGCGCGCGCTCGTCGGCGCCGACGTCGGGCGGGGAGAGATAGATGCGGCTCATGGACGCGCCCGACGGTACCGCCGCCACGGCGGCGGGCGGCGGCGTGGTCCGGGCGCCGGGGCCGAGGTGCAGGCAGGGGGCGGCACCAGGGCCAGGGGTACGCTGAGCGGTCCCGTCGACGGAGAAGGCAGCATGCGGGTTCTGGTCACCGGGGGAGCGGGGTTCATCGGCGCGAACCTGTGCGAGCGCCTGCGGTCCGGCGCCGCCGAGCGCGTGGTGGTGCTCGACGACCTCTCCACCGGATCGGTCGAGAACCTGCGCGGGCTCGACGTCGAGTTGGTGGAGGGCTCGATCCTCGACGGCACCTTGGTCGAGCGCCTGGCCACGGAGGCCGACGCCATCGTGCACCTCGCCGCCATGGGGTCCGTGCCCCGGTCGATCGCGCATCCGGTCGCGTGCCACACCGCCAACGCCAGCGGCACGGTGTCGGTGCTCGAAGCCGCTCGTACCGCAAGGACCCGTCACGTCGTGGTCGCGTCGAGCTCCTCGGTGTACGGCGCGAACCCCGCACTCCCCAAGGACGAAGGGCTCGCGCCCCTTCCGATGAGCCCCTACGCCGCGAGCAAGCTCGCGGGCGAGGGCTACGCGCTGGCGTACCAGCACGCCTACGGGCTCCCGGTGCTGGCGTTCCGCTTCTTCAACGTCTTCGGGCCCCGCCAGGCGGTGGGCCACGCGTACGCCGCCGTGGTCCCGGCGTTCGTCGCCGCCGCGCTGGAGGGCCGCCCGATCCCGGTCCACGGCGATGGCACGCAGTCGCGCGACTTCACGTCGGTCGACACCGTCACTGCCGTCATCGAGGACGCGCTGGTGCGCACGGTGGTGCACCCGGAGCCGGTCAACCTCGCGTACGGTTCGCGGACGGACCTGATTGCGTTGATCGAGATGCTCGAAGCGGTCCTCGGGCGACCGTTGGCACGTGAGCACGGGCCGCGCCGGGCCGGTGACGTCGACCACTCGCGCGCCGACGACACGCGTCTGCGCAGCCTCTTCCCGGCGGTCGAGCCGGCACCCATGCACGATGCCCTGCAGGCGACCGTGGCCTGGTACGAGCGGGAGCTCGCGTCCCGTGGCTAGCGCCGGTCGCGGTTACGACGCGCAGAAGCGCCTGCTCGATGTGGTCGTGGCCGCCGTGGGTCTCGTCGTGCTGTCGCCGCTGCTGTTGCTGATCGCGTCGGCGGTGCGCCTGCGCATGGGGTCCCCCGTCCTCTTCCGCCAGACCCGGCCCGGGCGCGACCAGGTGCCGTTCGAGCTGTGGAAGTTCCGCACGATGACCGACCGGCGTGGCGCCGACGGGACGCTGCTCCCCGACGCCGAGCGCCTCACGGCGGTCGGGCGCATCCTGCGCCGCACCAGCCTGGACGAGCTGCCCGAGCTGGTGAACGTCCTGCGCGGGGACATGAGTCTGGTCGGGCCCCGCCCGCTGCTGATGGAGTACCTCCCGCGCTACTCGCCCGAGGAGGCCCGCCGCCACGAAGTCCGCCCCGGCATCACGGGATGGGCCCAGGTCAACGGGCGCAATGCCACCACCTGGGCCGAGCGCTTCGCCCATGACCGGTACTACGTGGACCACCGGTCGATGCGGCTCGACCTGCACATCCTGAAGCGCACGGTCGGGCAGGTGCTGCGGGGCACCGGGGTCGCGCAGCCCGGGGAGGCCACGATGGCCCCGTTCACCGGCTCCGCGGAGCCGGGCCCGAGGGGTCGCGGGGTCGCGGACCGATGAGCCGGGTCGTGCTGGTGGGCGGGGCCGACCAGGGGCGCCAGACGATCGACGTGCTCGCGGCCGCCGGCGTGCACCGGGTGGTTGCGGTGCTCGACCCGGGGATCCCGTCGGGGACCGCGGTGTCGGGCCACCCCGTGGTGGACCCCGACGACCTCGACGCCCTCGGCGCCGACGGGTTCGTGGTCGCGATCGGCGACAACGCGACCCGGGCCGCGGCCACGGCGCGCGTCCGGTCGGCGTACCCGGGCCTCGAGCTGGTGAGCGCAGTGCACCCTGCGGCCGTGGTCGCGCGCGATGCCGTGGTCGGCGCCGGGACGACGCTCATGGCCGGCGCGGTCATCGGCAACGGGTGTGTGGTCGGTGAGGGGGCGCTCCTCGGCACCCACGCGTCGATCGACCACGACAACACCATGGGTGAGTACGCGAGCCTGGCGCCGGGGGCCACCACCGGCGGCGCGGTGGTGCTCGGACCCATGGCCGCAGTGGGCCTCGGCGCGAGCGTCATCCACGGGGTGACCATCGGGGCCCACACGGTGATCGGAGCCGGCGCGGTCGTACTGCGCGACGTCCCCGATCACGTCGTCGCCTTCGGGGTGCCCGCCCGCGTGATCCGCTCCCGGGCCGAGGGCGAGGCGTACCTCGGCGGTCCGCGCCGTCCCTGACCGACCCCGAGCGTCCCCAACCTTCGCTGCCCTTCGCTGACCGTCGTGGCGGCCTCCGGGTCGCGGCTGCGGCGTGTGCCACTATGGACCGATGCCGTCGGCAGGGCGCGTCGTGGTGGTGGGGCAGGGGTACGTGGGCCTGCCGCTGTCGGTGCGCGCGGCGGAGGTCGGCTTCGACGTGATCGGCTTCGACGTCGACGCTGCGCGCGTGGCGCGCCTCGCTGCCGGTGACTCGTACGTCGGCGACGTCGCCTCCCCGCGGCTGACGGCGTCCCTGGCGAGCGGCCGCTACCGACCGACGGCCGACCCGGCCGACCTCGCCGGCTTCGACGTGGCGGTGATCACGGTGCCCACGCCGTTGCGCGACGGCGCTCCCGACCTGAGCTACATCGAGGACGCTGCGCGCGTGCTCGCGGGCCATCTGCGCGCCGGTGCGTGCGTGATCCTCGAGAGCACGACCTACCCCGGCACCACCGACGAGCTCGTCGCGCCGATCCTCCGGGACGGCTCGGGCCTCGTGCCCGGGGCCGACTTCCACCTGGGGTACTCGCCCGAGCGGATCAACCCGGGTGATCCGGACGCCACGCTGGAAGGCACGCCGAAGGTCGTGAGCGGGATCGACGCGTCGTCGCTCGCCCGGGTGCGGGCGTTCTACGACGAGATCGTGGTCCGGACGGTCCCCGTGTCGGGCACCCGGGAGGCCGAGCTCACCAAGCTCCTCGAGAACACGTTCCGCCACGTCAACGTCGCGTTGGTGAACGAGCTCGCGATGTTCGCAGCCGACCTCGGCATCGACGTCTGGGAGGCGATCGACGCCGCCGACACCAAGCCGTTCGGGTTCATGCGCTTCGATCCGGGGCCGGGGGT
>JBJSXO010000157.1:0-12955 GCA_046086425.1 Actinomycetota bacterium
ACGATCTCGCTGTCGCCCGACCGGTAGGTCTTCCGGACGTTGCGGAGTTGGAGCGCAGGCATGGTGGACCTTTCAGGTGCCGGTGCCGATGGCCGAGGCGGGGTCGATCCGGACGATGCGGCGCAGCGACACCGCACCGCCGATCAGCGCGGCGACGAACACGCCGACCGCCACGTAGACCGCCCGTGAGGTGGTGAGCGTGATGGGGACGTCGGGGGGGATGACGAGGGAGAAGCCGAACGCCAGCGCGGCGCCGAGCGCGTAGGCGAGCGCGGTGACCAGCACGGTCTGCGTGCCGAGTGCCGTGACCAGCTGACGGGAGGACGCCCCGACGGCCTTGAGCACCCCGAGCATCGCGGTGCGCTCGAGCGTGAGCAGCGCGAAGAACAGCGCGACCACCAGCGCGGACACGAAGAACGTGACCCCGATGATCTGGGTGAACGTGGCTCGCTGCTCCTTGATGCCGGGGATCGCCAGCACGGCCTCCTGACGAGTGAGCGTCTTGGTGGTGCCGGTGGCGGCGTCGATCGCGTCGGCGACCTCGCTGCGGTCCGCCCCGGGTGCGATGTCGACCCAGACGGTCTGGAACACGTCGTCGTCGACGGCTGCGCCGGGCCGTGACTCGGCCAGGACCGCACGCCACGTCTCCGGCTCCACCCAGAGGGCGCCCTGCTGGAGGAAGTTGGTGTCGGTGACGAACCCAATGACCTCGAGGGGAATCCGGGTCGGGCCGACCTTCACCGTGTCGCCGACGCGCACGCCGTCGGCCTCGAGCGAGTCGTCCGCCCACGCCGTCCCGGGTGCGGGAGGCGCGGGCACTCCGGCGACGTTGCCCTCGTAGCCGATCACCGCGGCGTCGGCGAGGTCGCGTGCGCCCGGAACGCGGGCACCGACCAGCGCGACCCCGAAGCCGGAGGTCGCGGCGACCCCGTCCACGGACTCGATGGTGGCGCGGGTCCCCGGGTCGATGCGGGAGCGGATGACGGAGTCGCGCGCGGAGTCGGAGTAGACGGCGAGCTCCGACTCCTGCGACCGCAGCGCCCCGGTCGATCCGAGGTAGAGGCCGTCGAGCAGCCCGCCGAGCATGAGGAGGAGCACCACGAGCAGCGCCAGCGCCGCCGTGGTGGGGACGAACTTGCGAAACCGGCGGCGCAGCTCGCGCAGGCCCAGCCTCACAGGTCGATCCCGGCCGGGACGGTGGCGGCGATGGGGTCGATGGCGAGGACCCGGCGGATGGCGGCGAGCGACGCCCCGAGCGCGAGGACGAGCAGCACGGCACCCCGCGCCATGACCATGCCGGCGTCGAACGAGATCGGGAAGTCCGGGCTCGAGGCCAGCGCGGCCAGGAGCAGGAAGGCCGCGCCCACCGCCGTCGCCGCGAGCATCACGATCACCACCTGCACCAGCAGGGCCCGGACGAGGTCGGCGGTACCGGCGCCGATGGCCCGCAGCAGGGTCAGGGCGGCAGCCTTCTGGACGGTGAGGATCACGAAGAAGATGCCCACGACCAGCGTTACCACCACGAAGGCGAGCCCCTGGATGACGGTGAACGACGTGGTGACCGCCGCGACTCCGGGGAGGCTGCGCACCGCGTTTGCGCGATCGAGGGCCACGACGCCGATCGGCGGGCCGGTAGGTGACGGCACCGTCACTTGTCGGGTGATTCGGTCGGCGAGGGTCGAGGGCGCGACCCCGGGATCGGGATCGGCGAGGACCATCGAGGGCAGGATCGCGAGCGCGTCGGGATTCTTCACCCGTGATGCTGCGTCGAAGGTCGGGTACGACACGAACACGCCGGGCTGCACGCTGAACCGAGCCTTCTCGGAGAGGCCGACGATCCGGATCGGGTAGCCCCCGTCGGGGCCGATGATCGTCACCGTGTCACCGATCGCGAAGCCCCGGTCGGCGTCGACGTCGCTGGCGACGCCTTCGCTGTCGGCCTCGGGCAGTCGCCCGGACACGAGGCGGGTGGGCTCGCCGGGTCCGCCGAGGGCGTAGCCGAGCAGGGCGACGTCGAGTTCGTCACCGCCGGCACGGGCGGTCATGGTGTCGACGCCGAACGGCGCGGCGCGCCGCACGCCGGGCACGGCGGCCACGGCATCGACGGCGGCGAGCGGGAGGATCGATCCCTCGGGGTTCTTGCGGGCGTCCTCGCTGTACACGACGACCTGGCCGGACTGGGTCTCGAGCGCGCCCGAGAAGAAGGACAGGAGGGTCGACAGCAGCGTCGACTGGAAGAGGATCAGGAAGACCAGGAGCCCCACCGCGCCGGCCAAGAGCCCGAAGCGCAGCCGGGCGCGGAGGATCTCGCGGAAGGCCAGTCGCATGCGGTCCCTGCTCGGTCGGGGTCCCGATCCCGAGGGGGTTCGGGAGCGGGCGGGTGTCGGGAGGCGGCTGCTCAGCCTCGGAACACCACGCCGCGGGGCGTCGGTACGAAGCCCGCGGCGTCGAGCGCCGGCCCGAACGGGGTCGATCGTACCGGCAGGCCGTTGACCCGGTGGATCTCCAGCCGCGGCACGCGGGCGTTGCGCACGAGGTCCGGGAGCGCCTCGAGCCAGGCAATGTCGTCGATGTCGTAGGCGAGGAGATGGTGCCCCCGCGGGTCGAAGACGGCAACGGGGCGACCGGCCCGCAGCACCACCACGGCGCCGGCGGTGCGAGCCGGCCGGGGCGGGCGGATGACGTCGCCGGGCCCGTCGCGCTCCCCGACGGGATCGGGGGGCTCGGGCCAGGGCAGGGCGGCACCGTAGGGCTGGGCGGGATCGGTGGCCGCGAGCACGACGACGTCTTTGGTCGACGCGCGGGCGGTCTCGCCGGGGCGCTCGCTGCGCAGTCGCTCGGCCGCGCCGGGGAGCGCGAACTGCGCAGCGCCGAGGCCGGCGACGAAGTACCCGCGGCGGGCCTTGCCCGACTCCTCGAGCAGGCGCAGGGCCGGGTAGACGCCGGCGAACCCGCCGGGGACGCCTTCGGCCTTCACGGCCTCGCGTGTGACGATGCCGTAGCGGGTGAGGAGTTGCTGAGCCCGGGCCGCGGTCCGCTCGGTGGGCGACGGCTCGGGCGCGCGGAGCGGCGCGACGAGCGACCATCGCCCCGCCCCGGCGGGCGGGCCGAGCCGGGTGAGCCGCCCCGGCCGAGGTCGGCCCTTGGGGGCGCCGCCGTGGCGCCGGGTCCCCACGACCGCGCGCAACGCACCGAGCCCGTCGTTGGTGACCTCACCGGCCCACACCAGGTCCCAGAGCGCGGCGAGCACGGCGCGTTCGTCGGCGGTGCCCGCGGCGCGCACGAGGTCGGGCCAGAACGACGCCCCGGCCACGCCGAGGTGGGCCCGGAGCGCGTCGACCACGGCGCCGGTCGGCGGGTCCGGCGGCGGGAGCGGCGCGTGGAACCGGACGTCGTCACGAAAGCACAGGGAGACGCGCCCGTCGTGCGCGCCGATCGCCCCTGCGCCGATCCACACCACCTCCCCGGCTGCGCACAACTCGTCGAGGTCGGTAGGCCGGTACCCGGCGACGCGCGCGGCGAGCACGTCGGAATCGAGCACCGACGCGGGCACGGGCGCGCCCTGCAGCAGCCCGACCGCGTCGAGGAGTGCGTCGGTCCCGCGCCGACCTTCGCCCACACCCTGCCACCTCGGGAGGAAGCGGGCGAACGTCTCGTGCTCGACGGGCTCGACTTCGCGCCGGAGGCGGGCGAGCGAGCGGCGGCGCAGGCGCCGGAGCACCTCCACGTCGCACCATTCACGCTCGAGGCCGTCGGGACGGAACTCGCCGACCACGACACGCCCGAACCCTTCGAGCCGGTCGAGGGCGCGGCGTACGGGATCGATCGCGAGGCCGAGTCGCGCAGCGGCTTCGACCACCCGGAATGGACCGTGCGTGCGGGCGTATCGGGCCACGAGGTCGGCCATCGGGTCGGCCACTGGCTCCGTGAAGGCGCCGGGGAGGCCACGCGGCGTGGCGGCGCCAAGCGCATCGCGGAACCGCGCTGCGTCCTCGGCTGCGGCCACCCGGGCCTCCCCGGCGACCCGGATCGGGATCGCCCGGTACTCCGACAACAATGACGCGAGCAGGGGCTCGACGTCAACCGCTGATCGCGCCGCGAGCTCGTCGGCGCGGAGGTCGCCGACGTCGCGCAGCAGGTCGTGCAAGTCGTCGGCGTTGCGCACCCGCCGCCCGTCGGGAGCCAGCCACTGCAGCTCGAGCTCGAGGGCGGCGAGCGCCTCGGCGTCGATGAGTTCGCGCAGCTCGTCGGAGCCCAGCAGCTCGCGCAGCAGGTCACGGTCGAGCGCCAGGGCAACGGCCCGGCGTTCGGCGAGTGGCGCGTCGCCGTCGTACATGTAGGCCGCGATCCACCCGAACAGCAGCGACTGGGCGAAGGGCGACGGCCGAGGCGTGTCGACCGACACCGCGCGGATGGTGCGGTCCTGGAGTCCCTGGAGCACGTCGCGTAGCGCCGGGAGGTCGAACACGTCGCGCAGGCATTCGCGGGTGGTCTCGAGCAGCATCGGGAAATCGGGGTACCGCCCGGCGACCTGGAGCAGGTCAGCCGCCTTCTTCCGCTGCTGCCACAGCGGGGTGCGCTCGCCGGGCCGACGCCGGGGCAGGAGCAGGGCCCGGGCGGACGCCTCGCGGAACCGGGCCGCGAAGAGCGCGGTGGCGGGCAGGCGCCGGACCACCAACTCCTCGATCTCGGCGGGGTCGACGAGCAGCTCGTCGAGCGGGAGGTCCTCCACCGCCTCGGGCAGTCGCAGCGCGATGCCGTCGTCGCTCCACAGGATGTCGACGTCGATGCCGAGGCGCTCGGCGACACGTTCCTCGATGGCCATGGCCCACGGGGCGTGGACCCGTGCGCCGAACGGGGAGAGGATGCACACGCGCCAGTCGCCGATCTCGTCGGGGAAGCGCTCGACGACGACCGTGCGGTCGTCGGGAACCACGCCGGTCGCGATGCGCTGGTCGTAGAGGTAGGAGCGGAGGTTCCGCGCGGCGCGGTCGTCGAGATGGTGGTGCTGCGCGAGCCGGGCGCGGGCGTCGTCGGGGTCGCGGTGGGCGAGGTCCCGGACGGTGGCGCCGACCGCGCGACCGAGCTCGGCGGGGCGTCCGGGCTTGTCGCCGTGCCAGAACGGCATCCGGGCCGGCTCGCCGGGCGCAGGGGTGACGACCACCCGTGCGTGGGTGATCTCCTGGATGCGCCAGGTCGACGCGCCGAGCGTGAACGTGTCGCCCGGGCGGCTCTCGTAGACCATCTCCTCGTCGAGCTCGCCGACCCGGTGGCCGTCGGGGAGGAACACGCCGAACAGGCCGCGGTCGGGGATCGTGCCCCCGTTGCTGATCGCGATCCGGCCGGCGCCGTCGCGGGCGCGCACCCGGCCCGCGGTGCGGTCCCAGACGATCCGGGGCTTGAGCCCGGCGAACTCGTCGGACGGGTAGCGGCCCGCGAGGAGGTCGAGCACGGCGACGAACGCGTCGTCGGACAGATCGGCGAACGCAGCGGTGCGGCGCACCATCGCGAGGAGCGCGTCGACGTCCCACTCGTCGAGTGCGCACGCCGCGACGACCTGCTGGGCCAGCACGTCGAGCGGGTTGCGCAGGTAATGGGTCTCCTCGACCAGGCCGGCGTCCATGCGCACTACGACCGCGGCGGCCTCGAGCAGGTCGCCGCGGTACTTCGGGAAGATGCGGCCCCGACTCGGTGCGCCCACGTGGTGCCCGGCCCGGCCGATCCGCTGGAGGCCACGGGCCACCGACCCCGGCGACTCCACCTGGATCACGAGATCGACCGCCCCCATGTCGATGCCGAGCTCGAGCGAGCTGGTGGCGACGAGCGCCCGCAGGTCCCCCCGCTTGAGCGCGTCCTCGATGGCGAGGCGTTGCTCCCGGGCGATGGACCCGTGGTGGGCCTTCACCAGCTCCTCGCCGGCGAGGTCGTTGAGCTGCGCGGCGAGGCGCTCGGCGCCCCGGCGCGCGTTCACGAAGACGAGGGTGCTGCGGTGCGCGCGGATCAGCTCGAGCAGCGCGGGGTGCACATGGGCCCAGATGCTCGTGCGGGGCGTGTCCGGGACCTCGGCGTCCGGGTCGAACGAGGCGGGCGCGCCCATGTCGCGCATGTCGTCGACAGGAACCACGACCTCGACGTCGAGTGGCTTGGTGGTGCCGGTGTCGACGATGGTGACCGGGCGGAAGCCCTCGGGGGTGCGGCCACCGAGGAAGCGGGCGATCTCGTCGAGCGGTCGCTGGGTCGCCGAAAGGCCGATGCGCTGCGGCGGACGGGGCGTGAGCTCCTCGAGTCGCTCGAGCGAGAGGGCGAGGTGCGCGCCCCGCTTCGTGCCCGCGACCGCGTGGATCTCGTCGACGAGGACGGTCTCGACGTCGCGCAGCACCTCCCGGGCCCGAGAGGTCAGCATCAGGTACAGCGACTCGGGTGTGGTGATGAGGATGTCGGGGGGCGTGCGCTGGATGCGGCGCCGTTCGTCGTTGGGGGTGTCGCCGGTCGGATGGCGACGGTGGGGATGCGGACCGGCTCACCGAGGCGTTCGGCGGCGTGGCCGATGCCCACGAGCGGCGACCGCAGGTTCCGCTCGACGTCGACCGCGAGCGCTTTGAGCGGCGACACGTACAGGACTCGGCAGCGGGCCTCGGGCGACGGGGCCTCGCGGCTGAGGCGGTCGACCGCCCACAGGAACGCCGCCAGGGTCTTGCCCGACCCGGTCGGCGCGAGCAACAGCGCGTGGTCGCCGTCGGCGATGGCGTTCCAGCCCTCCTCCTGCACTGCGGTGGGGGCGGCGAAGGACGCTTCGAACCAGGCCCGGACGGGCGGGGAGAAGCGGGCGCGGGCGTCGATGGGCCGAGCGTACCGACGCGGCTGGCCCGAGCGGGCGGCGGCGAAGACGACGGTCAGATACGCACGTTGTGGGGAAGCGACGGTCAGATGCGCACGTCGGGTCAGGCGTGGACGGGGGGGCGGCGGGTGGCCCAGGGCCGGTCGGCCTCGAGTTGGGCCGCGACCCGGATCAGCAGGTCGTCGCGGTACTGGTCGGCGACGAGCTGCACGCCCACCGGGATGCCGTCGTCGGTCCACCACAGGGGGAGCGACACCGCCGGCTGCCCGGTCACGTTGAACGGCGCCGTGAACACCGCGTAGGGCAGTGCCCGGGTGAGCGCGTGGACCGGGTCGGCGGTCTCGTTCACGATGTCGCCTATGAGCGGCGCGGGCTCGGCGGTGTTGGCGGTGAGGAGGAGGTCGTAGCCGTCCTGCCACCAGCCGATCACGTCCCGGCTCCACGCGTGGGCGAGGTGCAGCGCGCCGACGTACTGCCCCGCGGTGATCGCGCGCCCGGCCTCGTACTGCATCCAGGTGAACGGCTCGACGTCGTCGGCGGTGACCTCCCGGCCGATGATGGCGGCGAGATGGTCGACCTCGAAGACGACGCTGCCGGCCAGGACGGCCGAGAACGCCTCGAGCAGCCCCGGCGCGTCGAGCCCGGTTGGTGACGCAGCTTCGACGTGGTGCCCGAGCGACTCGAGCAGGCGGCCGGCGTCCTCGACGGCCTCCACCACGCGCGGATCGGTGACCGCAAGGCCGCTGGGCGCCTCCGTGCGGATGCCGATGCGCAGACGCCCGGGCGGGGCACCCACCTCGGCCGCGTACGGGCCCGCAGGCGGCGGGGCCGTGTACGGGTCGCCTGGGAGCGGGCCGGCGACGGCGTCGAGGACCGCCGCGGTGTCGCGCACCGAGCGGGTGAGCACGTGGCGAGCGACGAGCCCGGCCCACACCTCACCGTCTTCGGGTCCGACCGTCGTGCGCCCGCGCGAGGGCTTGAGACCCACGAGGGCACAGTGGCTCGCCGGTGTCCGGATCGACCCGCCGCCGTCGCCGGCGTGGGCCACCGGCACCATGCCCGCGGCGACCGCAGCGGCCGAGCCGCCGCTCGATCCACCCGGGCTGTGCTCCGGGCTCCACGGGTTGCGCGTGGCACCGTACGCGCGCGGCTCGGTGGTCGGCAGTAGGCCGAACTCGGGGGTGTTGGTCTTGCCGATGACCACGAACCCGGCCCGGCGCAGCCGGGCCACGAGCTCGCTCTCGGTGCGGGAAACGTGGCCGATCTCGCGCAGGACGCGGTTGCCCAGGTGCATGGGTGCACCGGCGAGGCCGCCGTCGAGGTCCTTCACGACGACCGGCACCCCCCGGAACGGCCCGTCGGGGAGATCGCCGGCGGCCTCGGCGCGGGCCGCCTCGAAGCGCGGGTGGATGACTGCGTTGAGCTCGGGGTTCACCGCTTCGACGCGTGCGATCGCCGCGTCGACGAGTTCGGCGGGGGTGGTGTCACCGTTTCGCACCAGGGTCGCGAGGTCGGTGGCGTCGGCGAACGCAAGGTCGGTGGTCATGGTCGCCGACGCTACCGCGCCGGGGCGGGCGGGGGCTCAGGAGGCGGTGGCCTCAGCTCGCGGCGAAGGATCTTGCCGCCGGGGCTGCGGGGAACCGCAGGGACGAGCACCAGCTCACGTGGCAGCTTGGGTGCAGTCAGCCGTTCGCGCGCGAACGCGCGCAGCGCGTCGAGCGTGGGGGGCGACGAGGGATCGGTCGGCACCACGTGGGCGACGACGCGCTCGCCCCATTCGGCGTCGGGCGCGCCGATCACGGCGATGTCGGCGACCGCCGGGTGCTCGGCGAGCACCTGCTCGACTTCGACCGGGCTCACGTTCACCCCGCCCGTGATCACGAGGTCGCGCATGCGGTCGACCACCTCGAGCCGGCCGTCGTCGGCGATGCGCCCGACGTCACCGGTGCGGAGCCACCCGTCGTCGGTGAAGGCGCGCTGGGTCGCCTGGGGGTCGCGGCGGTAGGCCCGCATGATCATCGCCCCGGCCAGCTCGATCTCGTCGCTCGGGCCGAGGCGTGCCGTTGCGCCCGGGATCGGGATGCCGTTGGCCACGCAGCCGCCCCAGGTCTCGCTCTGGCCGTAGGCGTCGTAGACGGTGACCCCGGCCTCGACGGCGCGGGCGCGCAGTGCCGGGGGCAGCGGGGCGCCCCCTGCGATCACCCCGCGGAACTCGTGCATCGCCACGCCCGCGTCGAGGAGGCGCCCGAGCATCGTCGGGACGACCGACACCAGGGTCGCGCCGAGCGTGCCCGGCGCGGCACCGACGGACTCGATCGAGAACTCCTGCACCACGGTGACCCGGGCGCCCGTCACCCGGGCCCGGGCCAGGATCGCCAGGCCCGCCACATGGTGCAGGGGGAGGCACACGAACCAGTGGTCGTCGGCGTCGTGCCCGATCGCCTCGGCCCACCCCCGGCCGATCGCGGTCGCCCCCGCGTCGGTGAGCTCCACCCCCTTCGGGGTGCCGGTGGTGCCGGAGGTGACGACCACCGCGGCCGTGCCCGCCGGGACCGGGACACCGCCCGGACGCGGACGGCGACCCTCGGCGTCGACGAGGTGGGTCGGCGCGAGGGCGTCGAGGAGGCGGCCCACGGCGACCGGGGGCGTGGAGGGGTCGATGACGGTCACGGCCTCGCCCGCGTCCCAGGCCCGCCGCACGAGATCGGCGGCCTGCGGACGCGGGGCCACGATGGCGAGGAGGTCGGCTTCGCCGGGTCCGGGCATGGACGGCTACCGTAGCGTCCGTGGGAGTGATTACTCCCACGGTTGTGGGCGCCCGCCCGTTCCCCGTCGCCTGCCGTTTGGAGCCCCGCCGTGTCGGACCCGTCTTCCGCATCCCCGTCGGCGCCGCCGACCCCCATCGTCCTCGACGCCGACGGCAACCGCCGGGCGATCCGTCCCGCCCTTTCCTGGAAGGCCGGCAGCGAGCGGGCCTGGAGCGACATCCGCTATGAGGTGGCCACCGCCGGCCCCGACACCGGCAGCGCGGCCATCGCCAAGATCACCATCAACCGGCCCGAGGTGCGCAACGCCTTCCGGCCCACCACGCTGTTCGAGTTGCTCGACGCGTTCGAGGAGGCCCGTAACGACCCCGAGGTGGGGGCGATCATCCTCACCGGTGAGGGCCCGGAGGCCTTTTGCTCCGGGGGCGACCAGCGCATCCGCGGCGACGACGGCTACGTCGGTCCCGACGGCATCGGTCGCCTCAACGTGCTCGATCTGCAGATCGCGATCCGTCGCCTGCCCAAGCCGGTCGTGGCGATGGTGGCCGGGTACGCGATCGGCGGCGGGCACATCCTCCACATCGTGTGCGACCTGACCGTCGCCGCCGACAACGGCCGCTTCGGCCAGACCGGTCCCCGCGTAGGCTCGTTCGACGGCGGCTACGGCTCGGGGCTGCTCGCGCGCTCGGTCGGCCAGAAGAAGGCCCGGGAGATCTGGTTCCTCTGCCGGCAGTACAGCGCCCAGGAGGCGCTCGACATGGGCCTCGTCAACACGGTCGTCCCGCTCGAGGCGCTCGAGGAGGAGACCGTCGACTGGTGCCGGCGCATGCTCACGCACAGCCCGTTGGCGCTCCGGATGATCAAGGCGTCGTGCAACGCGGCCGATGACGGACTCGCCGGCATCCAGCAGCTCGCCGGTGACGCCACCCTCCTCTACTACATGACCGAGGAGGCCCAGGAGGGCAAGCGCGCGTACCTCGAGAAGCGCCGCCCCGAGTTCGACCGCTTCCCGCACCGGCCGTAGCCGACCACCGTGGCTGATCCGCCGCCGCCGCCGCCGTCGCCGCCTTCGGGGATCGGGATCTGGATCGCCGGCGCGCGGCCGCGCACGCTCGGCGTCTCGGCCGCCCCGGTCGTCGTGGGAACGGCGTGCGGCGAGCTTGTCGCCGGCAGCGTGATCTGGTGGCGCGCCCTTGCTGCGTTGGTCGTCGCCCTCGCGTTGCAGGTCGGCGTGAACTACGCGAACGATTACTCCGACGGCGTCCGGGGCACCGACGCCGATCGCCGCGGCCCGTTGCGGATCACCGCCTCGGGGCTCGCGGCACCCGAGACGGTGCGGTTCGCGGCGCTCGGGGCCTTTGGCGTCGCGGCGTTGGCGGGGCTTGCGCTCGCGCTCGCCGTGGACTGGCGACTCCTCCTCGTGGGCGCCCTCGCGATCCTCGCCGCTGCCCTCTACACGGGAGGCCCGCGCCCCTACGGCTACCTCGGCCTGGGTGAGGTCATGGTCTTCGTCTTCTTCGGGCTGGTCGCCACCTGCGGCTCGCAGTACGTGCAGATCGAAGACGTCACCAGCACCGCAGTGTGGGGGTCGTTCGTGGTCGGCCTGCCGACGGTGGCGGTGCTGCTCGCCAACAACATCCGCGATATCCCCACCGACGCGCTCGCGGGCAAGCGGACGCTGGCCGTGCGCCTCGGCCCGGTCCGGGCCCGCATGCTGTTCGGGCTGTGCCTGGCGGGCTCGCTCGTCGCCGTGGGCGGGGTCTGCCTCGACGCCCCGTGGGCCGTGGTCGCCTTCGCGGCCGTGCCGCGCGCCGTGCAGCCCATCCACCTTGTGCTCACCCGCGAGGACCCGCCGGGTCTCGTCGCCGGACTGGTCGCCACCGTGCGGTTCACGATGGCGATCGCCGCCCTCACTGCGATCGGGATCGTGCTGTCGTGACCGTGCCGCGCGGCGTGGGCTCAGTCCTCGAGCAGCAGTGCCGCGAGTGCGGCGGGCTGCTCGAGGTGCAGCGCGTGACCGGCGTTCGGCACGGTCACGGTGCGCGCGTTCGGGCCGATCGCCGCGGCCATCCGCTCGGCGATATCGCGGTACTTGCGGTCGTACGCACCGGTGACGAGGAGTACGGGCATCGTGAGCTCGGCCAGCCGGGGCCACAACGACGGCTGTGCGCCCTGTCCCAACGCCCGCAGCTGGTGCGTGAGCCGCTCCACCGAGTTCGCCCGTCGGCGAGACTCGACGCCGGCTTGGTCGCGAGGCAGCGACGCGAAGAGCGGCTGCGCAAGCCAGCGCTCGAGGAACGCGTCCACGCCGTTGCGCTCGATGTCGAGCGCGAGCTGCTCGTCGGCGGCGCGTCGGCTCACGCGCTCACGCTCGTCGGCGATGCCGGGCGATGCGCTCACCAGCACGAGCGACGACACGAGGTCGGGACGCTCGAGCGCGAGGGCCAGGCACAGGCGCCCGCCCATCGAGTAGCCCACGTACCGGGCCGCCCCGCCGCGCGTGCCGACGACCACCGCAGTCGTCGTGAAGTCGAGGGCCTCGGGTATCTCCACGGCGAGCGTGTCGCTCCTGGGGGCCAGCGCGTCCACGACCGGGGCCCAGGAGTCGGCGGTCTGGGTGAACCCGTGGACGAGGATCGTGCGCACGGCGCCATGATCGCAGGAGCCGGTGGGGCGACCCCGACGGGCGAGCGGGGGAGCACCCCGTGAGCCGGGACGCCGGGACCGCCTTCGCCCGGGCCGTGGTGGACGAGTGGGTGCGCAACGGCGTGGCCCACGCCTGCGTGGCGCCGGGGTCCCGCTCCACCCCCATGGCCCACGCGCTGGCCCACGACGGGCGCGTCGCAGTCCACGTCTTCCTGGACGAGCGGTCGGCGGCGTTCGCCGCGGTGGGGATCGGCCGGGCCACCGGACGCCCGGCGGTGGTGTTGTGCACGTCGGGGACCGCCACCGCGAACTTCCACCCGGCGGTGCTCGAGGCCGACCTCGGCCGGGTCCCGTTGGTGGTGGCCACGGCCGATCGCCCGCCCGAGCTGCGCCACGTGGGCGCGCCCCAGACCGTCGACCAGACCAGCCTCTACGGCGACGCAGTCCGCTGGTTCGTGGACCTCGGCCCACCGGAGGACCTGCCCGGCGCCGGGGCCTGGTGGCGGGCCACGGCGGCGCGCACCGTGGCGGTGGCGGCGGGCCCGCCGGCCGGCCCCGTGCACTGGAACCTGCCTTTCCGCGAGCCGTTGGTGCCGACCGGCGCACCGCTCGTCGACGCCGAGGGCCACCCCGACGGCGCGCCCTGGACCGTGTCGGTCGCGCCGGTCCGCACGGCCGACCGCGACGTGGCGACGCGCGTGGCGGC
>JBJSXO010000158.1:0-11301 GCA_046086425.1 Actinomycetota bacterium
CCCTCCACGATGCTTTTCCGATTGGCGGTCGGGAACCCCGGCGCCTGCCTTCGCTGGTGCGCCCGTGCCGTCGCCCGACTCGGCGACGCCCTCGTGGCCCGGTCGGTTCCCGCCCACGTCAACCGGACCGCCGCCGAGGGAGTCGACCTTGCTCGCGCGGCCTTCGACCGTGGCGAGGGCGTGCTGGCCTGCGGGGGCGACGGCACCGTGCAGGTCCTGGCCGAGGTGGCGGCGGAATGCGGCGGCCTGCTCGGGATCATCCCCATGGGCTCGGGCAACGACTTCGCCCGAAGCCTCGGTCTCGACCACCGCAGCCCGCTCGGTGCCCTCGCCGTGATCGACACGGGGCACGAGACTCGCGTGGATCTCGGCCGCGTCCGCACCGCCGACGGGGTCGTCGCCCTGTTCACCACCGTCGCCCACAGCGGCCTCGACGGCGAGGTGAACCGGTGGGCCAACTCGGTACGCCGACTCTCGGGCACCGCGCTCTACGCCGTCGCCGCCGTGCGCACCATCGCCCGCTACCGGCCGACCGAGATGCGCATCGTCGTCGACGGCGAGGAGTGGGCGGGGCGGCTGTGGATGGTCTCGGTGGCCAACTCCCCGTGCTACGGCGGCGGAATGCGCATTGCGCCCCCGGCGCGAATCGACGACGGTCGGCTCGAGGTCGTGTTCGTGCACGACGTGTCACGCGCGCAGGTGCTCACCCGCTTTCCCCGCATGATCCGCGGGACCCATCTCGGGATCGACGGCGTCGACCACCGCAGCGGGACGACGGTCGTCGTCGACGGCCCGGGAGACCAGGAGATCTACGCGAGCGGTGAGCGCATCGGACGGTTGCCCGCCACGGTCGAGGTCCTCCCGGCGGCCTTGCGAGTGATGGTGCCGGTGGTCGCGGCTACAGCTCCCCCACCGTGATGGTGGCTTCCATCCCCGCGGCCTGGTGGCCCGGGATGTTGCAGTACACGGTGTAGACGCCCGGCGAGAGCTCGACCTTGCCCGTGTCGTTGCCGGAGCCGTTCACGGCGAGCAAGAATCCCCGGAACTCGGCCTCCTTGAACACCAGCGTGTGGTTGCCGCCCTTGTCCACGTAGTTGATCTCGTTGATCCCGGCGATGGTCGGGAAGTCGGTCGCCTGGAACTTGAGGGTCGGCAGGGCGTCGATCTCCAGGGTCGCCACGGGCGGACCCTTCGGCTCCTTGAACCCTGCGGCGGCTTCACCGCCGCCCTCCTTGTACTCGCTCGCCCCGAGGGTGGTGAGGCCTGCCGCGCCCACCAGCCCGAGCAGCACGGCGACGGTCACCGCCAGGGCACCCGTGCTGAGGTTGGGTGCCGCCGAGATGAACGCAGCACCGAACAGGATCGCAAGCGTGAGGACCGAGGCGATCACCAGTGCGCCGGTGGCCCCGCCGGCGAGGAGCGCCCGCGAGAGGTTGATTGCGTAGAACGCGATGGCCACGGCGGACACGATCGGCAGGAGCAGCGGCAGCAGCAGCCGCGTGCGCAAGGCCTCGGCCTTCGGGCTCTCGGCGGGCTCGAGCAGCGCACTGCTCGCCGGCGTGAATCCGGTAGCCGCCTCGGCGGGGACGATTCCGGTCCCCGGCTCGTCGGGCTCGGCCTTCTCGATGTCGGTCGTCGTCATCGGTACATCACCTTAGGCGTCGGGTCGGCGTCGGGACGGATCTGGGCCAGCTCGTGCTCGAGGGCCCGGCGGACCTGGGGTCGTTGGCGGCGCTCCTCGTCGGCCGCCCACCGGAAGAAGATCACGGCGATCAGCGACCAGATGAAGAGCCCGGCTCCGATCTTCATGATCAGGCCCGCGATCTGCATGTCCTCCAGCGTGCTCATGCCCCAGGGGTGGGGCAGGCCCACGTAGTGGGAGTAGAGGGGCCGGTCGCCGAAGGTGAGGAACGACGCAGGCACGGTGGGGACGATGGACTGCAGGAAGAGGTACACCATGCGCAGCAGCCAGGTGAGCCGAGGGATCTCGGGCAACGGGCTCAGCACCGGCATCCACACGACGAAGGCAGTGAGGAACAGCGCCGAGTGGATCGTGAAGTGCAGGAGTCCGTTCTCCGCACTGGAGTTCACGATCGCCGGGATATGGGACAGCACCAGCATCACGTTGAACACGATCACCGCGGGCAAGAAGCGCGACCAGAAGCGCACGAACTCGAATCGGCGGCTCCCCGGGTGCAGGACCCAGCGCGCCATCCACGCCGGCGTTCCCATCATGAGCAGCGGCACGGCGATCAGCGTGATGAGCAGGTGCTGGACCATGTGCACGCTGTACATCGACCGCTCGGCGATGTCGTGGACCGGCCAGTCCGACGAGAGCCAGACCGCGAACACCCCCAGGGACCACGAGACGACCTGTGCCTTGGTCGCGACCGGCGCGCCGGGAGCGACGTACTGCGGCCCGACCCGCTCGAGGACCATCCAGTAGCCCACCGCGAGCGCGGCGACGAGGAGCCACACGTCCGGATGGGCAGTCCAGCCCGGCAGCGTCGTGGCACCCAGCACGGCGGCGGCCTAGAACACGTGGAGAGACGTGAGCGCCACCGCGTACAGCACGCAGGCGGCGATGATCCCGAGCACGAAGAAGCGGCGGAACATCGGCTGGTCGGTCTTGAGGTGCATGTAGTACGCCGCGACCAACGCGAACTTCACGATGGCCCAGAACAGGAGCATCGCAACGATGACGCCGCTCGTCACGCTGCCCTCGAGGTAGGAGGTGCCGACCTCGATCGCGGTCACCACGACGAGGATCAGGAAGATCATCACGTACTTGAACGGAGTCGGGTGCGCGTCGATCTCACCCGGCAGCAGAGTCGGCGCAGGCTGGAGCACACCCTTCATCTCGGCGTGCACGACCGCCGAGATCTCCTCCTCGAGCACCTTGACGGTGCCTTCGCCCTCGCTCACGACGATCTCCTCCCCTGCTCGCTTACTTGCCCGGCTGGGGCATCAGGTAGATGACGGTGAAGATCACGATCCAGACGACGTCGACGAAGTGCCAGTACAGGCCGGCGATCTCGACCGACTCGGCCTTGCTCGTGCCGAGGCGGCCCTGCATGGACATGCCCCACAGCGAGAGCAGCCAGATGATGCCCAGGGTCACGTGGGCGCCGTGGAAGCCGGTGAGCACGTAGAAGGTCGACCCGAACAAGTTCGTGTTCAGCTTGAGTCCCTCACGGTAGAACTCGGTGAACTCGAAGATCTGCCCGGCGATGAACGTCGCTCCGAAGAGCACGGTGGCGAGCGTCCAGAGCCGAAAGCGGCGGTGGTCTCCCCGCTGGATGGCCGCAAGCGCGAGGACCATGGCCAACGAGCTCATCAGGAGCACGAACGACGTCGCCGAGGTGAACGGGATGTCGAAGAGCTCCTTGGGCGAGGGCCCGGGCTGGGGCCGGCCCCGGTACAGCAGGTAGGCGGAGATGAACGCACCGAAGAACAGGCAGTCCGAGGCCAGGAACAGCCACATGGCCAACTTGCTGTTGGTGAGCATGGCCGACGAGCCGGGCCCGCCGTGGTCGTCATGACCGGGTGCGGGCGCAGGGGTGGCCGGCGGCGCCTCCGCGATCTCGGTCCCGGTCTGCTCGATCGTTGCCATTGGTCCGCAATCCCCGATCAGTCGGCCGGCTCGATGGCCCAGGCGTAGAGGCCGAACAGCAGCACCACGGCGCCGAGCACCCCGAGCCACACGTTCTCGAACACCGCGCCGTATCCGATGATCGGCAGGCCGAGGGCGGCGATCAGCGGGTAGTACGACGGTGACGGGAGGTGGATGCCGTGACCGTCGTGCGCCGGAGTGGCGTGCGCGTCGGCGCCGCCGCTGGGCAGCGGGACGAGCCGCCCCTCCTCGTCCTCGGTGTACTTCTGGTGCCAGAAGTCGTCGCGCGAGTGCACCTCGGGAATCTCGGCGAAGTTGTACTCAGGCGGCGGCGACGAGATGGTCCACTCGAGGGTGCGCGCGTCCCACGGGTCGTTCCCGGCGATCGCGCCCCGGCGCTTGCTCATCACCGCGTTGATCACGAACACCAGCACCGAGAAGGCGATGATGAACGAGCCGACGGTGACGACCTTGTTCAGCGTGGTCCAGCCGAGCCCGTCGTCGTAGCGGTAGGTCCGTCGGGGCATGCCCCACAGCCCGAGGAAGTGCATCGGTGCGAAGGTGAGGTTGAACCCGATGAACAGGGTCCAGAAATTGAGCTTGCCGAGACGCTCGTCGAGCATCCGGCCGAACACCTTCGGGTACCAGTAGTAGAAGCCCGAGAACACGGCGAGGATCAGGCCGCCGAAGAGCACGTAGTGGAAGTGAGCGACCACGAAGTAGGTGTCGGTCTGCTGGGTGTCGGCCGGCACGACCGAGTGCATGACCCCGGACAGGCCACCGATGGTGAACATGGCGATGAACCCGAGCGAGAACAGCATCGAGGTGTTGAGTCGGATCGATCCGCCCCAGATCGTGCCCAGCCAGTTGAAGATCTTCACTCCGGTCGGGATCGCGATGAGCATGGTCGCCAGGCCGAACGCCGAGATCGCCACGGGACCCAGGCCGGTGGCGAACATGTGGTGGGCCCACACGCCCCAGCCGAGGAAGCCGATCGCGATCCCCGAGAACACCACGATCGCGTAGCCGAACAGCGGCTTACGCGAGAACACCGGCAGGGTCTCGGAGACGATGCCCATGCCCGGCAGGATCAGGATGTACACCTCGGGGTGGCCGAAGATCCAGAACAGGTGCTGGTACAGCAAGGGGTCGCCACCGCTCGCCGGGGAGAAGAACAGGGTCCCGACGTTGCGGTCGAAGTACACCATGATCAGCGCCACGGTGACCACCGGGATGGCGAACAAGGTGAGGAAGGCGATCACCAGGATCATCCACACGAAGACCGGCATTCGCAGCAACGACATGCCCGGACAGCGCATGTTGATCGTGGTCACGATGAAGTTGATCGCCGAGGTGGTCGACCCGATGCCGAGCAGGATCAGGCCGACGACCCAGAAGTCCGGGCCGTGACCGGGCAGGAAGCCCGAGTCGAGCGGCGCGCTGGTGAGCGGCGTGTAGCCGAACCATCCTCCGTTGGGCGCTCCGCCGAGGAAGAAGCTCGAGTACATGAAGAGCCCACCGAGGAGCACGACCCAGTACCCGAACATGTTGATCCGGGGGAACGCGACGTCACGCGCTCCGATCATCAGCGGCAAGAAGTAGTTGCCGAAGCCGACCGCGATCGGCATGCCCACGAGGAACACCATCGTGGTGCCGTGCATCGTGAACATCTGGTTGTACTGACCAGCGGTGAGGACGGCACCGTTGGGTTGGAACAGCTGAAGTCGGATCAGCAGCGCCTCGACCCCGCCGAGCACGAAGAAGACGAGCGCCGTGCTGACGTAGAGGATGCCGATCTTCTTGTGGTCGACCGTGGTGAACCAGCTCGCGAACCCCGTGGTGGCACGGGGGCGGCGAAGCAGACCGACCTCGGCCTCGGAGACGGTGATCGCGTTCTCGACGGTGGTCATCGGGTCGCTCCCGTGCAAGTCGGTCGGGTCATCTCTCGGGTCATCTCGGTCCGGTCCGGCTACTTCAGCAGGAGCAGGTAGTCGGCGATCTCCGCCGCCTCCGCCCGGGTCATGGTCGGTTGGCCCTCGGGAGTGTCCTCACTGAACGACGGCATGCCGACGCAGGTGGCGACGCCGAGACCGAGCCGGCAGTCCTTCGACTCCATCGGGATCATCGACGGGGCGTTGTAGATCCAGTCGATGAGGTTCTGCCGGTTCAGGGGGTAGTACCCACTGGCGAAGGTCGTGCGGCTCGCAAGGTGGGTGAGGTTCGGCCCGTAGCTCGAGATGCTCGAGTCCTCGGAGGCGTGGCAGTTGGTGCAGGCGTACTTCTGTGCGTAGAGCTTCCCGGCCTCCCCGGCCGCCTCGACGGTCACCGCCGGGCCCTCGCGCTGGGCGGCGAGCCAGTCCGCGAACTCGTCCGGGGTCTGCACGATCACCCGGAACCGCATGTTGGCGTGCGAGAGGCCGCAGTACTCGGCGCACTGGCCGAGGAAGGTCCCCGTCTTGGTGGCGGTGAACGTGAGCGTGTTCTGGCGGCCGGGGATCACGTCGCGCTTGCCGTTGAGCTCGGGGACCCAGAAGCTGTGGATCACGTTGCATTCGCCGGGCAGGGAGGGATCACAGGCCCGCAGGGTCATGTTGACCTCGCGGCCGACCGGCACGTGCAGCTCGTTGGCCGTGACCACCTTGGTGCCGGGACCCGACTCGGAGTAGTCGAACTGCCACCACCACTGCTTCCCGACCGCAGTGACCTCGAGGGCGCCCTTCTCGGGCGCGTCGTTGAGCTGGAAGATCAAGGAGACGGTCGGCACCGCAATGACGGCGAGGATCACCGCAGGGATGAGCGTCCAGCCGATCTCGAGCGCAGTGTTCCCGTGGGTCTGCTTCGGGCGCTCGTCCCGGCCCGGGCGCGCCCGGAACTTGACGGCGCAGTAGACGACCCCGACGGTGACGAAGATCCCGATGAAGGTCGCCACCACGACGATGGGCATGAACAACTCGTCGATCTTGGTGGCTTCCTCGCCGGAGGGCCGCAGCGAGTTCTGCTGGTTGGCCGGGCCGCATCCGGCCACGAGAACTGCCAGGGTGAGGAGCGAGAAGGCGAAGAGGACCAACCTCGTGCGCCGGCTGCGGTACGTCATGTCCTCGATTCCCCGGGCCGGACGCCCGACCGCATCAGATGCGGCATCGTCCGGCATCGCTGTCTCCACAGCGCCCACTCGGGCCACCTGCGGGCACTCTAACCGTCAGGTTCCGCCGGAGGGCAACTTGTGGCGGGGCGTATTCCGGACCGGCGCGTGCGGTCCCGACCGACCGCTCACCCGTCTCACCCGTCGAAGCCCAGGCGGTCCAGTGCCGTCGCCCGCCGCTGCCAGTCCTTGTCGACCCGGACGCGCGTCCGCATGAAGATCCGGGTCCCGAGAAGCGCCTCGAGCTCGCGCCGGGCCTGGGTGAGCGCCTCCTTGAGCACTGCGCCCCCCTTGCCGATCACGATCCCCTTCTGGGAGTCGCGCTCGACCCGGACGGTCACGACCAGGCGGAGGATCCCCCCGCCCGGGCCGTCCTCGGGCGCGTCGTCGGGATCGTCGTCGTCGACCTCCACCGTGACCGCGATGGAGTGCGGGAGCTCGTCGCGCGCAACGCGCAGCAGCTGCTCCCGCACGAGCTCGGCGGCCAGGAAGGTCTCGGGCTGATCGGTCACCACCCCGTCGGGGAAGTAGTGCGGCCCCTCGGGCATGTGCGCCTCGAGCTCCTCGACGAGGCCTTCGACGCCGTCGCCGGTCCGGGCGGAGCAGGGCACGTAGGCGTCGAACTCGCCGAGCGCGGCGGCCGCGGTCGCCAGGTGGTCGAGGACCTCCGTGGGTGACGCGACGTCGAGCTTGTTCAGCACGAGGATCGCCGGCGCCTGTGCCGCGTGGGCGAGCTCGGCGCCAACGCGGTCGCCGGGACCGAACGCGGCGTTGGCCTCGACGACGACGCAGACGACGTCGACCTCGTCGAGCGCGTTCCGGGCCCGCTCGTTCGTGCGCTCCCCGAGCAGGGTGCGGGGCCGGTGCAGCCCGGGGGTGTCGACGAAGACGATCTGGCTCGTGTCCGTGGTCCGCACGCCCCGGATCGCCGAGCGCGTGGTCTGCGGACGATCGGAGACGATCGACACCTTCTGCCCGACCAGGCGGTTGACCAGGGTGGACTTGCCGACGTTGGGGCGCCCCACCACGGTGACGAACCCCGATCGGAACGCCCCGGCACCGCCCGCGTCGCTCATGCGGCCCTCACGGCCGGCTCATCCGCCGGCGTCCGTTGCGGACGCGCTCGGCTCCTCGCTCGTCGGGAGCACCAGGACCGACATGATCCGCTGCCCCTCCATGCGCTCGACGACGAAGTCGAACCCCTCGCACCGGACCTGCTCGCCGTCGGCCGGGACCCGACCGAGGAGGTTGGCGATCAGCCCGCCGACGGTCTCCCAGTCGTCGTCGGGGAACCGCACACCGACGGCCTCGCTGATGTCGTCGATGGAGGTCTTCCCGGGGACCCGGAACCCGCCCCCGGCGAGGCGTTCCAGGTCGGGGGTCTCCACGTCGAACTCGTCGGTGATCTCACCCACGATCTCCTCGAGAACGTCCTCCATGGTGACCAGGCCGGCGGTGTCCCCGTGCTCGTCGACCACGATCGCCATGTGGAAGTTCTTGGTCTGCATCTCCCGCAGGAGTTCGGCGACCCGCTTGCCCTCGGGCACGAACACGGCGGGGCGCACCGACGCGCGGACGAGCTCGCGCTGGGCGCCGTGGCGGGCCCGGGCCACGAGATCCTTCAGGTAGACGAGGCCGATGATGTTGTCGGTGCTCTCCTCGTAGGCGGGTATGCGCGAGAAGCCGGCGTCGATGGCGGTGCGGATCCCCTCCTCGACGGGGGCGCCGGCCTCGATGGTCACCATGTCGGGTCGCGGCAGCATCACCTCGCGGACGACGGTGTCGCCGAACTCGAAGATCGAGTGGATCAACTCCCGCTCCTCGCGCTCGATCGACTCCTCCTCCGCCGCGACGTCGGCCATGACGCGGAGGTCCTCCTCGGTCACGAAGGGACCCTCCTTCAGCCCCTTGCCCGGCATCACGACGTTGGCGAGGCCGATCAGCCCCTGGGTCAGCCACCGCATGGGCGGGAAGTAGGTCACCGCGTAGAGGAAGCCGGCGGTCCGCAGCGCAGCCCGATCGGTGTGCTGGATTGCGTAGGTCTTCGGCACCACCTCGGCGACGACGAAGAACAGCACGAGCTGGACCACGAGGCCGATCGCGATCCCGAAGCCCCCGAGCTGGCGGTCGAGCAGGATGCCGAGCAGGTACGCACTGGAGAGCTGGGCGACCAGTACGAGGAGCAGGACGCTGTTGATGGTGCGCTCGGGATGCTCGAGCATCTTCGAGAGCTTCGTCGCCCCCTTGCGTCCGTCGTCGGCGAGCGACATCGCCCGCACACGATTCATGCGCGAGAAGGCCATCTCCGCGAGCGACAGCACGATCGACCCCAGGAAGAGGACGAGGACCAGGACCAGGACACCCCAGTCGCCGCCCCTCACGACGAGGCTCCCCGGCGGCTGGGTCGTGGATCCTCGCCGACTCGGAAGGATGTGAGGAGGTCGCGCTCACGGCGCTGCATCCGCGCCTGGTCGTCGGGATCTGCGTGGTCGTAGCCGAAGATGTGCAGCGTGCCGTGCACGACGAGCAGCGCGAGCTCGTCCTCGACGGGGACGCCTCGCTCCTCGGCCTGGGCCCGGGCGACGTCGGGGCACACCAGCACGTCGCCGATCGCCATCGGCGGCTCGGGCGGATCGCTCGACGAGCCGGGGCCCCGTCCCCCCTGGTCGGGCATCCGCCCGACCGGGATCTCGTCCTCCAGCGGGAACGCCAGCACGTCGGTGGGACCGGAGCCGCCGAGGTACCGCACGTTGAGGTCTGCGATGGTCTCCCGGTCCACGAACACGAGCGCCATCTCGGCGTCGTCGGGGGCCCGCTCGCCCCGCAGCACGTGCTCGGCCAGGCGCACCCAGTGCATGAGGTCCACGGACACCGCGGTCTGCTCGTCGGCGCCGTGGACCCGCGGCGTGGCTCGTGGGATCACGGGTGCGCCCGCTCGTAGGCGTCGACGATGTCCTGGACGATGCGATGCCGGACGACGTCGGCCGAGCCCAGGTCGACGAACGCGACGTCGTCGATGCCTTCCAGGACCGCACGCACCCCGAGCAGACCCGAACGGTTCCGGCCCTCGGCCAGGTCGATCTGGGTGACGTCGCCCGTGATCACCATCCGCGACCCGAAGCCGAGTCGGGTGAGGAACATCTTCATCTGCTCGGCCGTGGTGTTCTGCGCCTCGTCGAGGATGATGAACGAGTCGTTGAGCGTGCGCCCCCGCATGAACGCCAGGGGGGCCACCTCGATCGTCCCCCGCTCCATCAGCCGGCCGACGGCTTCGGCATCGAGCATGTCGTGGAGCGCGTCGTAGAGCGGGCGGAGGTAGGGGTCGACCTTGGCGAGGATGTCGCCGGGAAGGAACCCGAGCCGCTCACCGGCCTCCACCGCCGGCCGGGTGAGGATGATCCGGTTGACCGACTTGGCTTGAAGCGCCTGCACCGCGGCCGCGACGGCAAGGTAGCTCTTGCCCGTCCCGGCCGGGCCGATCGCGAAGGTGACCGTGTTGCGGGCGATCGCGTCCACGTAGCGCTTCTGGCCCCCGGTCTTGGGCCGCACCGACTTGCGGCCGCGCAGCACCTCCGTCGTGAGCACCTCCGACGGGCGCTGGTCGTGCTTCATCATGTCGATGGTGCGCCCGACGCCCTCCCGGTCGAGCGCGTGGCCCTGCTCGAGCAGCAGCACCATCTCCTCGAACAGGACGCTGACCCGCTCGGCGTCGGCCGGCGTACCCGAGACCGTGATCTCGTTGCCCCGGACGTGGATCGTGACCGGGAACGCGGACTCGACGAGGCGCAGCAACTCGTCGCGCTGCCCGAGCAGCTCGACCATGTGGTGGTTGCCCGGAACGAGCACCTTGACCTGGGTGGGCGCCGGCGTTGTCACGTCGAGCGAAGCGTAGTGGGATCGGACACACTCCGGCGCGCTGCGAGCACCGCGGCCAGCGCGACCGCCGCCGTCTCGGTGCGCAGGACGTGCGGGCCGACCGCCATCTCGACCGTCCCCGGACGGCCCGTCAGGTCGGCGATCTCCTCCGCGCTGAGCCCGCCCTCGGCGCCCACGAGCGCCAGCCACTCCCCGCCCGCAGGGATCGGCACGGCGGCCGGGGCCACACCGGTCGGAGAGCCGATCACGACCGTGCCCGTCGTCGCCAGCGCGTCCAGTGCCACCGGTTCGTCCACCACCGGCAGCCGGGAGCGCCGGCACTGCATCGCCGCCTCCCGGGCCACCCGGCGCAGCCGGACGGTGGCGGACCGGGCCCGGTCGTCGTCCCAGCGCACAACCGACCGCACGCTGCGGAACGGCACGATGCGGTCGACGCCGAGCTCGGTCAGGTCCGCGACCACGAGCTCGGGCTTGGCACCCTTCCCGAGCGCGAACGCGACCGCGAGCCCCGGGGTGAGCACGGGCTCACGAGCAACCGGACCGGTCGCACGCAGCACGAGCCGGCCACGACCGGCGTCGGCAACGGTGTAGGGACGCCAGCGCCCCAGCCCGTCCGCCACGGTGATCGGCTCACCGACCCGGAGGCGACGGACACGCTGGAGATGGTGAC
>JBJSXO010000159.1:0-3342 GCA_046086425.1 Actinomycetota bacterium
CCACGTCGAAGGTCGTCGCGGTGCCGAAGTCGACCACGATCAACGGGCACCGCCAGCGCTCGAACGCCGCGACCGCGTTCACGATCCGATCGGCACCGACCTCGCGCGGGTTGTCGTACAGGATCGGCATGCCGGTGCGGACGCCGGGCTCCAGCACCATCGGCGGGTAGCCGAAGTACCGCTCGGTCATCTCACGCAGTGCCGCGGTGACCCGCGGGACACCCGACGCGATCGCCACCCCGGTCACGTGCTCGTCGAAGGCGAAGCCGTGGAAGCCGAGGAACTGCTGCATCATGAGCGCAAGCTCGTCGGAGGTCCGTTCCGACACCGTGGCGATGCGCCAGTGGTCGGCGAGATCGGGGCCGTCGAACAGCCCGATCACCATCTGGGTGTTCCCGACGTCGATGCACAGCAGCATGCGGAGCGAGCCCTTCTCTTCCTGGCGTCGTCTACTCGACGGCGAGGTCGAAGCCGAGGTCGAGCGCCGGTGCCGACTGCGTGATCGCGCTCGTGGAGATCACGTCGGCCCCCGTCGCGGCGTAGGCGGCAACGGTGTCGAGCGTGACGCCGCCCGAGATCTCGACGAGCGTCCACGGCCGCGCGCTGGCGCGCACCACCGCGACGCAGGCCGTCGCCGCCTCGGGGGTCATGTTGTCGAGCATCACGACGTCGGCCCCCGCCGCCAGCGCCTCCTCGACCTGCGCAGCGCGGTCGCACTCGATCTCCACGCCCCGTCCCGGCCACTGCGACCGGGCCCGGGCCACCGCCTCGGCGATCGAGGTGCCGCCGAGGTGGTTGTCCTTCACCAGCACCAGGTCGGACAGGCTGCCCCGGTGGTTCGCGCCACCCCCGGCCCGCACTGCGGCCTTCTCGAGCGCCCGGAGCCCGGGGAGCGTCTTTCGGGTCTCCACGATCCGGGCCGTCCCACTCCCGGCGGCGGCGTCGACGAAGCGCCGGGTGAGCGTGGCGACACCCGACAGGTGACAGAGGAAATTGAGCGCGGTGCGCTCCCCCGTGAGCACCGCGCGCAGCGGGCCCTCGATCCGCCCCACCGCCACACGCGGCTCCATGCGGTCGCCGTCGGCGGCGCTCCAGGTGACGCGGACCCCGGGTTCGAGCTGCGCGAAGGACTCCGTGGCGCAGGCTGTCCCGGCCAGCACGCCCGGCGCGCGGGGCACGACGTCGACGACCACCGTGGCGTCGCCCGGCACGAGCGCCGCGCTGATGTCGCCGAGCGGACCGATGTCCTCGGCGAGCGCCCGCGACACCGCGTCGACGACGGCGGGTCGCGGCGGGTCGAACTCCGGTCGGGCGCTCACGCCACCGGCTCCGGGGTCGGCAACGGCACCAGCACCGGCTCGGGCCCCGGCCCGAAGACGAACCGCCCGTCGAACTCGGCCGACCGGTCCGGGTGGTCCAGACGCGTGTGCGTCCCGCGGGATTCGCGCCGGGCGAGTGCCGCGGCCACGAGAGCCCGACCCACCGCGAGGAGGTTGGCGTCCTCGAGCGTCCCGGCCCGCATCGTCGCCAGTCGGTCGGCAGCCCGCGTGAGCGAGTCCCGGTCGCGCAGCACTCCCGCGTCCTGGGTGAGCACCCGCTGGAACTCCTCCCGTCGGGTGGACCCGCCGAAGTCCGGCGCGACCACCGGGCCGGCGACCCACGGGGCGACCCCGCGCATGACGCCGTTGGCGTCGGGGCCGTCCTTGCCTGCGGCGATGGCCTCGACGATTCGGGAGCCGAACACCAGGCCGTCCAGGAGCGAGTTGGAGGCCAGACGGTTCGCACCGTGCACCCCGCTGCACGCCGCTTCCCCACACGCCCACAGACCTCGCAGGTTGCTGGCCCCGTCGAGGTCGGTCACGATCCCACCCGAGAGGTAGTGCGCAGCGGGCGCCACCGGCAGGAAGTCGTGGCTCGGGTCGAGACCGACGCTGCGCACGAACCGCCAGACGGTCGGGAAGCGGTCGGCGAAGCCCCGGATCGGGGTGGCGTCGAGCCACATGTGCTCCGTGCCGCGGGCGATGCACCGGCGGGTGATCGCACGAGCCACCACGTCACGGGGCGCGAGGTCGCCGAGCGGGTGCTCCTCGGTCATGAACGCGAAGCCGTCGTCGTCGCGTAGCACCGCGCCCTCGCCCCGTAGGGCCTCGGAGAGCAGGAGCCGGGGCGTCGAGGGTGAGTCGAGCGCCGTGGGGTGGAACTGCATGAACTCCACGTCGGCCACCGCGACGGCCGCCCGGAGCGCCATGGCGATGCCGTCGCCGGTGGAGACGTCCGGGTTGGTGGTGACGGCAAAGCACTGCCCGGCGCCACCGGTGGCCACCACGGTGTGGCGGGCGCGGACCTGCCGGGGCGCGCCCGCAGCGTCGAGGGCCCGCACGCCGGCGGCCCGACCACCTTCGACCAGGAGGTCGGTGACCCGCCAGCGCTCGCGGACCTCGATGCCAAGTTCCACCGCCGCGGCGGCGAGCGCGCGCTGGATCTCCGCACCGGTGGCGTCGCCACCGGCGTGGATGACCCGGGGCACCGAGTGCCCGCCCTCCCGCGTGGTCGCGAGCTCGGCCCCGAGATGGTCGAAGCGAGCGCCGAAGCCGATGAGCTCGCGAACGCGCGCCGGCCCCTCGGTCACCAGCACTCGTACCGCGTCGACGTCGCAGAGATGGGAGCCGGCGGTGACGGTGTCCGCGAGGTGCAGGTCCGGGGAGTCCGTGTCCTCCTCGAGCGCGGCGGCCACGCCGCCCTGGGCCCAGGCCGTGGCCGACTGGTCGAGCCCGGCCTTGGTGAGCACGATCGTGGACAGGCCACGGCGCGCCGCGTGGATCGCCGCCGTCAGCCCTGCGACCCCGCTCCCGAGGACGAGGACGTCGGTCACCGGATCACGACCGCCATGCAGCAGGCCCCTCAGTCGGTGTTGACGGCGTGGAGACCCACGTGGATGGGCCGGTTTTCGTCGTCGACGAGGACGACCTGGGGCGCGTAGCTCGCCAGCTCCTCCTCGTCGTAGTGCGCGTAGGTGATCACGATCACCTTGTCACCGGGGTGCACGAGACGGGCCGCTGCGCCATTGAGGATGACGTCGCCCTGTCCACCCTTGATCGCGTAGGTCTCGAAACGCGCGCCGTTGTCGATGTCGAGCACGTGCACCTGCTCGTGCTCGAGGATGTCGGCGAGCTCCATCAACCGGGGGTCGAGCGTGATGGAGCCGACGTAGTTCAGGTCGGCGCCGACCACGGTCGCCCGGTGGATCTTGGACTTCATCATGATGCGGCGCATCACACCACCTCCGGTTGGGGGGACTCCGGTGCCGACGGGTCGGGCGCGACGACGCCGAGGTCGACCACG
>JBJSXO010000160.1:0-8553 GCA_046086425.1 Actinomycetota bacterium
GTCGGCGGCGGCTTCGGCCAGAAGATGATGCTGCCGCCGGAGTACGCGATGGTCGTCCACTTGTGTCGCAAGCTGCAGCGGAGCGTCGCCTGGATCGAGGACCGGCGCGAGAACCTGATGTGCGCAGGGCAGGCCCGGCACGAGTCAGGTGACGCCCGCATCGCCTTCGCCGCCGACGGCACCATCCTCGCCGCCCACCTCGACCACCTGGTCGACGCGGGCGCGTACCCGATCCCCTGGCCGGTCGGCACCGGCGCGGCCGCGGGCATGCTGTTCCCCGGTCCGTACCGGGTGCCGGCCGCGACCTTCGCGCTGACCTGCGTATTCACCAACACCGTGGGTCGCACCGCCTACCGCGGCCCGTGGCAGTTCGAGTCGCTGACCCGTGAGGTGCTGCTCGACCTCGCGGCACGCGACATGGGAATCGACCCGATCGCGCTGCGGCGCACGAACCTGCTCGGCCAGGACGACATGCCCTACGCGAACGCCAACGGCATGACCTACGACGCGGTGACCCCCCGCGAGACCTTCGAGCACGCGCTCGAGATCCTCGACTACGAGGCGTTCCGCACCGAGCAGGCCGACGCACGCGCCGCGGGCCGGTACCTCGGCGTCGGCACCGCCACCTACGTCGAGCCCACCAGCAGCGGGACCGGGCACTTCGCGAGCGAGGGCGCGACGATCCGCATCGAGCCGTCGGGGACGGTGAACGTGTACGTGTCGGGTGGGTCGAGCGGCAACAGCATCGAGACCACCGTGGTCCAGCTCACCGCCGACGCGCTCGGAGTGGACATCGCCGCGGTGCACACCATCCAGGGCGACACCGCCGTCACGCCCTACGGCGCAGGCACGGCCGGGAGCCGTAGCGGATCGATGACCGCGGGCGCGGTTCGGGAGGCCGCCACGGTGCTGCGCGACCGGCTCACCCGCATCGCCGCCCACCGTCTCGAAGCTGCGCCCGAGGACATCGACATCGCCGAGAGCCGGGCCTTCGTCCGGGGCACCCCGGCGCGCTCGGTCACGATCGAGGAGCTCGCGGGGCTGGCCTACCACCAGGCCATGACCCTGCCGCCCGGCCTCGAGGCGGGCCTGGAGGCCAGCGCGCGCTACACCGCCGAGGCCACTGCGATCTGGGCCAACGCGACCCACGTGTGCACCTGCGAGGTCGACCCCGTGACCGGCCGGGTGACGATCCTGCGCTACGTCGTGAGCGAGGACTGCGGTCCGATGATCAACCCGAACGTGGTGGAGGGCCAGATCGCCGGCGGCACCGTGCAGGGCATCGGCGGCGTGCTCTACGAGCACCTCGCCTACGACGCCGACGGCAACCCCGTCACCACCACCTTCCTCGACTACCTCCTCCCCACCGCCGTCGAGTCGCCGACGATCGAGTTCGGCCACGTCGAGACGATGGCGCCGGGCCCCGGCGGCTACAAGGGCGTCGGGGAGGGCGGGGCCATCGGTGCGCCCCCCGCGCTGGTGAACGCGATCGTCGACGCGCTCGCGCCGTTCGGCGTGCGTATCACCGAGCTTCCGGTGGGCCCGGCCCAGATCGTCGGCCTCGTCGACCCGGCGCTCGCCGCATCCGGGCGCTGAGGCGAGCGTGACGGGGGCCGGTCCGCCGCCGTTACCCTGGGTGGTGTGAGCGTCATCACCCCATTCGCGTTCGACCACTCGTTCGTGCGCGACCTCCCCGGCTTCTACGAGCCGTGGCCGGCCGCGCCGGTGCCGGCCCCCCGGCTCCTGGCCCTCAACTAGGGGCTCGCCGCCGACCTCGGCCTCGACGTCGCCGCCCTCCGTTCGCCCGAGGGTGTCGCCGCCCTCGTGGGCGACGCCGAGACGCACGGGTCGACCACCGTGGCCCAGGCCTACTCCGGCCACCAGTTCGGGGGGTTCTCACCTCGCCTCGGCGACGGGCGGGCGCTGCTCCTCGGCGAGGTGTTCGACGTCGCCGGGACCCGGCGCGACGTCCACCTGAAGGGATCGGGCCGCACGCCGTTCGCCCGCGGCGGCGACGGCAAGGCCGTGGTCGGCCCGATGCTGCGCGAGTACGTGATCGGCGAGGCGCTGCACGCGCTCGGCGTCCCCACGACCCGGGCGCTGGCGGTGGTCGCGACCGGCGAGACCGTCGCCCGCGACCAGCTGCTCCCCGGCGCGCTCCTCGTGCGCGTGGCCGCGAGCCACCTACGGGTCGGGACGTTCCAGTTCGCCGCCCTGCACGACGACCCCGGGTTCGTACGGCGCCTCGCCGACTACGCGATCGCCCGCCACTACCCCGCCGCCACCGCGACCGAGCACCCCTACCTGGCCTTCTACCAGCACGTCGTCGACGCGCAGGCCTCGCTCGTCGCCCGGTGGATGCTGGTCGGGTTCGTGCACGGGGTCATGAACACCGACAACATGACCATCTCCGGTGAGAGCATCGACTTCGGCCCGTGCGCGTTCATGGACACCTACGACCCCGCCACCGTGTTCAGCTCCATCGACGAGGGCGGCCGCTACGCGTACGGCAACCAGCCCGCCGTCGCCCAGTGGAACCTCGCCCGGCTCGGAGAGGCGCTGCTGCCGTGCCTGGCCGACGACACCGACACCGCGATCGCCCGGGCCACCGAGGTGCTGGGCACCTTCCCCGACCGCTACCGGGGCTGCTGGAGCGCGGGCATGGCGGCGAAGCTCGGCCTCGGCGAAGCCGGGACGGGCGACGACCCCAACCTGCTCGACGACCTGCTGGGGCTGCTGCACGCCCAGCGCGTCGACTGGACGTCGTTCTTCCGCGCCCTGGCCCCGGCCGTGCTCGGGGATCCGGCCCCGGCGCGCGCGCACTTCGCCGAGCCCGATGGGTTCGACGCCTGGGCGGCGCGCTGGCACGCGGCGCGTGCACTCGGCCCGGACGACCCGGCACCGGTGGCCCGTGCGATGAACCGGGTGAACCCCGTCTACGTCCCGCGCAACCACGTCGTCGAGGCCGCGCTCACCGCGGCGACCGCCGGCGACCTCGATCCGTTCCACCGGCTGGTCGGGGTGCTCGCCGCCCCCTTCGACGAGCGTCCGGGTCTCGAGGCCTACGCGGCACCGGCGCCGGCGGACGCTGCGCCCTACCGCACCTTCTGCGGCACCTGACCTCCGTCACCCGCGCCGGCGCCCCACCTCAGGCCAGGTCGGCGGCCATCCGGGCGAGATAGCCGTCCATGTCGGCACCGTGGGCCGCGACCTCGTCCGCGACCTCCGGTGCGGTGAGGATCAGGAAGCGCCCGGCGGTCACCCCCTCGGCCACCGTCTCCCCGACCTCGGCCGCTTCCGCGACGGGCAACGTGGGCGGGCGCGGCGGCGCGGTCGTGCCGTACACCGTGATCTGCTCGACGATGTTGGTCATCACGCCAGCCGGGCACAGGCACGACACCTGCACGCCCCGGGGGCCGAGCGCGAGCCACATTCCCTCGGAGAGGCCGACCACTGCGTGCTTGGTGGCCATGTACGGCGTGCGATCGTAGGCGTAGGGAATCAGCCCCAGCGTCGACGCGGTGTTCACCACGTAGCCGGACCCCTGCGCGAGGAGGTGGGGCAGGAAGACGAGGTTGCTGCGCACGATGCCGAGGAGGTTGACGTCGATCGCACGCTGCCAGGCCTCGAGCGGGATCTCCTCGACGCCTCCCATCACGATCACCCCCACGTTGTTCATCACGAGGTGCACCCCGCCGAAGCGGTCGAGCGCGAGGTCGCGGGCGGCCTCGAGGTCGGACTGGCTCGTGACGTCGACCCGCAGGCCCACCGCCCGCTCGCCGATCTCCGACGCGACCGTTTCGGCGCGGCCGGCGTCCACGTCGGTGACCACGACCCGGGCGCCGCGCCGTGCGAACGAGTGTGCGCAGGCCCGGCCGATGCCACTCCCCCCGCCGGTGATCACGGCAACGGTGCCGGTCCAGTCGATGGCCATGGTGGAATGTTCCTGATCTCGGGGGAGCATGCTCCCGACCTCGGAGGAGCATGCTCCTCACCTCGGGCGGACCGGATGCTCCCCGATCCGACGAGCCCCACGCCACCCGGGAGGGCCCATGGCCGACGGAACCACCCTGAGCGCACGGGAACGCCACCTGGTGACGATCGCTGCGCTCGCTGCGACCGTCCCCGAGCAGCTCGACGCGCCGGTCCACGCCGCGCTCGCGAGCGGCGACCTCACCCTCGACGAGCTCCTCGAAGTCACGCTCCATGTCGCGGTCTACGCGGGCTGGCCCCGGGCCTCCCACCTCGAGATGGTCGTCGGCGCCCAGTGGGCCGCGCTGCACGCCGCTCGCGGGGAGGCTCCTCCGCCGTGGCCGGTGCTCCCGCCGGACCCGGACCGGACCGCGGCCGACCGACACGCCGCGGGGACCGCGATGTTCGCGGTGGTCAACGGCTTCACCGCGCCCCCGACCGACTCGCCCTACCGGGCCGCCGTGGTCGAGTGGGTGTTCGGCGACCTGTGGTGCCGGCCCGGCCTCGCGCGGCGAGACCGGCGGCTCCTGAGCATCGCCTGCGCCGCGACGAGCGGCGCCCCGTTCGCGCTCGGCGTCCACGTGTCGGCGGCGCAGCACACCGGCGACCTCGCCCCGGAAGAGCTCGACGCCGTGGTCCGGGAGATCGGCGCGGCGTGCGGCGTGGAGCGGGCCGCGCCCCTGGCCGCGGCGGTTGCCGGGGTGCGCCCCGACCCCACCTGAGCGGGCCTGCGACTCAGGGGCGGACGGCGAGGACGACCTTGCCGATGGCGTTGCCGTCGCCGACGTAGCGCAGCGCCGCGGCGGCCTCCTCGAGCGGGAACGTTGCGCCGACGTGCGGCGTCGCCCGGCCGGCGGCGAGGAGGGTGAGGAGCTCGGCCTCGCCCCGCAACATCGCTGCGGTCTCCTTGGTCATGAACGACCGGAACTCGAACCCCATGATGCGACAGCCCTTGAGCAGCACCAGGTTCAGCGGGATACGCGGGATCTCGCCGGCGGCGAAGCCCACGACCACGAAGCGGCCGCCGTAGTGCAGGGCCCGCAGCGAGGGTTCGGACAGCGCGCCACCGACGGGGTCGATCACGACGTCGGCGCCACCGGGCAGCGTCTCCTTGAGTGCGGCCCGAAGTTCGCCGTCGCGGTGGTTGACGAGGTGGGTCGCGCCCATCGCCGCCGCGGCGGCCAGCTTCTCCGCCGACGACGCGACCGCGGTCACCGTCGCGCCGAGCGCCACGGCCAGCTGCACGGCAGCCAGGCCGACGCCGCCGCCCGCACCCAGCACGATCACGTCCTCGCCCGGCTGCAGATCGGCGACCGAGCACAGCGAGTGGTACGCCGTGCGGTGCGCGACCCCGAACGCCGCCGCCTGCGCGTGCGAGATCGCGTCCGGCGTCCGGCTCAGCGCCGTCGCACCGACCACGGCTTGCTCCGCGAACGCGCCGACCATCAGGGTGCCGAACACCCGGTCGCCGACCGCAAAGGCTTCGACCCCTTCGCCCACCGACTCCACGACCCCGGCGAACTCGCTGCCGGGGATGAAGGGCGGGGGCACCGTGACCTGGTACTCGTTCGCGCAGATGAGCACGTCGGGGAAGTTGACCGACGCGGCGTGCACGTCGACCCGCACCTTCCCCCGGCCCGCCTCGGGCGCGGGCACCTCCTCGATCCGCACGACCTCCGGCGGGCCGTACTCGGGGCACACTGCGGCGCGCACGGGTCCGCTCAGTGCTCGGCCGCGGCGGCCGGGGCCGGCGATCTCATCGGTAGGCGGTGGTCGCGGCGAGGTCGGCGGCACCCTGCATGAGGTCGAGCACGATCGGCCCGAACGCAAGCAGCTTCTCGTCGTCCCCGGAACGCTGGAAGCCCTGCTCGAGCACGATCGCCAACTTCCACTTGGCCAAGATCACGTAGTAGTCGATGTCGTCGACCTGCCGGCCCGATACGGCCGAGTAATGGTCGAGCATCTGGCTGCGCGACGGCATCCCGCGCATGTTGACGTAGCCCGACGTCTCCGCCTCGACGGTCGAGGTGTCCTCGGGCCACGACTGCATCACCCAACCAAGGTCGAGCTTCGGGTCGCCGACGGTGCCCATCTCCCAGTCGACCAGCGCGGCGAGGCGGGCCGGCGCGCCGTGCTTGTACATGACGTTGGCGAACTGGTAGTCGCCGTGCATCAGCCCGGGGACGTAGTCGATCGGCTTGTGGGTGTTCAACCAAGCCGAGGTCTCGTCGAGGCCCGGGAGATCGCGACCCTTGATGCGCTCGAGGAAACGGGTCCAGCGCTCCACCTGGCGCTCGTGGAAGCCGTCGGGTCGGCCGAGATCCTGGAGGCCCTTGGCCTGCCAGTCGACCTTCGACAGGAGGGCGATCCCCTCGACCAGTTGCAGCCCGAGACCGGCCCGGGCCTCGAGGTCGGTGTCGAACGGGGCCGGCCACTGCTTGGCGACGAGGCCCATCGGGGACCAGCCGTCGACGAAGCCCATCAGGTAGAACGTCCGCCCGAGGACCGCCGGGTCCTCGCACACCGCCACGGCGGCGGTGTGCGGGACGTCGGTGCCGTCGAGCGCCTCGATGATGCGCCACTCGCGGATGATGCCGTTGTCGTGGTCGGCCGGCGCGAACGACGGCGGGATGCGGATCACGCAGTCGAGGTCGCCCCGCCGGAGCCGGAAGATCTCGTTCTGGCTCCCGCCCGACAGGAAGTTGGCCTCGAGCGGCTCACCCGCACCGGGCAGGCCCCGCTCGTCCATCCACGCCGTGAGGCGAGCGACGTCGAGGGTCGGTTCCGTGTCCGCCGCCATCAGAGGTTCCCCACTTCGAGCTCGAGGTACTCGGCGAACTTGGCCTTGGCCGCCTCCACCTTGCCCGGGATCCACTCGGTCGGCCACATGCCGTCGGTGGCCTTGTAGTTGCGCAGCACCTGGCGAGCGATGGTGACCTTGTGGACCTCGGTGGGCCCGTCGGCCAGCCCCATCACCGCACCCGAGTGCACCATCCCCATGAACGGCATCTCGTTGCTCACGCCCAGCGCGCCGTGCACCTGCATGGCTCGCCACGCGATGTCGTGGAGGACCGTCGGCATCACGACCTTGGCGACCGCGATGTCCTTGCGGACCCGCTTGTAGTCGTTGTACTTGTCGATCTCCCACGCGGTGTAGAGCACGAACAGCCGGAACTGCACGAGCTGTGCGTAGGAGTCGGCGATGTATCCCTGCACGAACTGCTTGTCGGCGAGGAGACCGCCGGAAACCTGTCGCGACAACGCACGCTCGCACATCATGTCGAGCGCCTTCTGCGCGACGGCGATAGTGCGCATTGCGTGGTGGATGCGACCACCCCCGAGCCGGGTCTGGGCGATGGCGAAGGCCTGGCCCTCACCGCCGAGCAGATTCTCGGCCGGCACGCGCACCTCGTTGTAGTGGATCAGCGCATGCGACCCCTCGTTCAGCGGCTCGCCGTAGAGCCCGACGTTGCGCACGATCTCGATCCCGGGCGTGTCGGTGGGCACGAGGAACATCGACATGCCCTGGTACGCACTGACGTCGGGATCGCTGACCGCCATGACGATCAGGAACGACGCGGTCTTGGCGTTCGACGAGTAGTACTTCCAGCCGTTGATCACCCACTCGTCGCCGTCCTTGTGCGCGCGGCACTTGAACAACGTCGGGTCGGCACCGGCGTGGGGCTCGGTCATGGAGTACGACGAGAAGCACTCGCCGTCGAGCAGCGGCTGGAGGTACCGGTCCTTCTGCTCCGGCGTGCCGTAGTGAGCGATGATCTCGGCGTTGCCGGTGTCGGGCGCCTGGCAGCCGAACACGATCGAGGACCACAGCGAGCGGCCGAGGATCTCGTTGAGGAGCGCGAGCTTGAGCTGTCCGTAGCCCTGGCCGCCGAGCTCGGGACCGAGGTGGGTGGCCCAGAGGCCCTGCCGGCGGACCTCGTCCTTGAGCGGGTCGATGATCGCCCGGCGCTCGGGCGTCAACGGGTGGAACTGCAGGTGTGGGAACGCCAGATCGAGCGGCTCGCACTCCTCCCGCACGAACCGGTCGACCCAGTCCAGCTTCTCCTGGAACTCGGGGTCGGTCTCGAAGTCCCACGCCATCGGGGCTCGCTCTCGTCGGGGCCTGCCACCACCAGCCGGAAGAACTGGATTCTGGTCAGGCAGAACTGAATTCTGGCGGACGTGATTCTGGCGAGTTGCGCCCGGCGCTGTCCAGCCGGCGCGCCGGCGCGCCAGCACCCGCGCCGGCCACCGCGAGGCCCACCGCCACGAGGTGGTCGACCTCGGCACGTGTCGGCTGGGTCCGCGCGAAGAGGTGCTCGCCGAGCCGGCCGACCGTTGCGTGCGCGAGCAGGTTGGCGTCGAGCTCGGGGCTGCGGCTGCCCAGCGCGGCGAGCGGCGCGTGCAGCGGCGTGGCGATCGGCCCGGTCGAGGCCGCCGGCGCGCCGGAGAGGCCACCCCCGGCGTTCCAGATCACCGCGCGGGTCGTGGCGGCGACGTCGCCTTCGGCCTGGGACATCACGGCCTCGACCCAGCGCCGCACCTGCCCCGGCGGGTCGGCGGCCTTGGCCATCTGGTGCG
>JBJSXO010000161.1:0-2322 GCA_046086425.1 Actinomycetota bacterium
GACCTCGTGCACGACAACCACTTCGTGCAGCCCCCCGCATCCTTCGAGGACGGCTACCACGTCACCGAGGACCTCGCCGACCGGGCGATCGAGTTCCTGACCGACCTGCGCGCGGTCGACCCCGACAAGCCGTTCTTCTGCTACCTCGCCACCGGTGCGTGCCACTCGCCCCACCAGGCGCCGAAAGAGTGGATCGACCGCTACCGGGGCCGCTTCGACCGGGGTTGGGACATCTGGCGCGAAGAGACGTACCGGCGCCAGCTCGAGCTCGGGATCATCCCTGCCGACGCCGAGCTCTCGGAGCGCGCGCCGTGGATCCCGGCGTGGGACACCCTGGGTCCCGACGAGCAGCGGCTCGCGGCGCGCTTCATGGAGTGCTTCGCCGCGTTCCTCGCCCACGCCGACCATCAGATCGGGCGCGTGGTGGACTTCATCGATCGGCTCGGCGAGCTCGACGACACCCTGATCGTGCTCGTGTCCGACAACGGCGCGAGCAGCGAGGGCGGTCCTCACGGGTCGATCAACGACGTCCGCCAGTGGAACATGATGCCGGCGAAGGTCGGCGAGATGATCGCCCGCATCGACGAGATCGGCGGCCCCACCGTCCACAACAACTACCCGTGGGGCTGGACGACCGCCGGCAACACGCCGTTCCGGCGCTGGAAGCGCGAGGTGCACGAAGGCGGGATCGCCGACCCGTGCATCGTGCACTGGCCGGCGCGCATCACCCGCGGTGGCGAGATCCGCACCCAGTACACGCACGCGATCGACGTGCTCCCCACCGTGCTCGAGCTCGTGGGCATCGACGCGCCGGCGGAAATCGATGGCGTGGCCCAGCGCCCGATCGAGGGCACCAGCTTCGCCTACACCTTCGACGCCCCCGACGCGCCGGAGCGCCACGAGACGCAGTACTCCGAGATGCTGGGATCACGCGCGATCTACCACCGGGGCTGGAAGGCGGTGACGTTCAAGCCGCTCGGCCGGATGTACACCGACGAGGACCCCGATCTGCCCTTCGACGAGGACCACTGGGAGCTCTTCCACGTGGCGACCGACTTCTCGGAGTGCCACGACCTCGCGGCGAGCGAGCCCGAGAAGCTCCGGGAGCTCCAGGACCTGTGGTGGCGGGAGGCCGAGCGCTACCAGGTGCTCCCGCTCGACAACCGCGCCGGTGTCGCCATCGCGGAGCCGCCGCCCACCGGACTGCGCCCGCGGACGCGCTTCGAGTACCTCCCCGGCGGTGGCATGGTCCCCGAGGCGGTGGCGGTCGACGTGAAGCGCCGGTCCCACACGATCACCGCCGACGTGGAGGTGCCCGGCGAGGGTGCCGACGGCGTGCTCCTCGCCATGGGCGGCATCCTCGGCGGGTACACGCTGTACGTGCAGGACGGCCGGCTCCAGTACGTGCACAACTTCGTGGGCCGGCACGAGGACCACCTCGCCGCCGCCGACCCGCTCACGCCCGGGTCCCACGCGTTGGTCTTCGCCTACCGCTGCGACGACCCGTTCGGCGGCGGGAACGCCACGCTCGCCGTCGACGGCACCGTCGTGGCACAGGCGGACATCCGGCGCTTCACGCCGGTCCGGTTCTCGATCATGGGCGCCGGGCTGACCTGCGGGTACGACGGCGCGTCGGCGGTGACCCCGCGCTACCGCGGGCCCTTCCCGTACACCGGCACGCTCCACCGGGTCGTGGTGGACGTCGGGGTCGCCGGGGCCGTGAACTACGACGACGAGTTGCGGGCCGCGCTCAACGCCGACTGAGCGGAGTTCGCGCTACAGGTGCTCCACGTTGGGCGCGGACGGGACACGCCGACGGGTGTCGAGCACGTAGCGCGCGTGGGTGACGACCATGGCGAGGTCGAAGGCCGCGTGCGGGGTGACGACCACCACGGCATCGGCGGCGGCCACCTCGTCGGGGTCGAGGTCGACCCGCACGAGCCCGAGCGCGGGGTCGAGACCGTGGATCTCGTCGACCACGTAGGGGTCCGCCGCGCGTACCGCGGTCCCGAGGCGGGCGAGACGCTCGGCGATGCGCAGCGCCGGGGCCTCGCGCGCGTCGCCGGTCTCGGGCTTGTAGGCCAGCCCGAGGATGAGCACCCGGGCGCGCTCGATGTCCGTTCCCCGGGCGTGGAGGCCGGCGCCGAGGCGGCGCACCACGTACTCGGGCATGAAGTCGTTGATGTCGTTGGCCAGATCGACGAACCGGAACGGCGCGCCGAGCTCGTCGCGCACCTTCCAGGCCAGATAGCTGGGGTCGATAGGCAGGCAGTGACCACCCACCCCCGGCCCCGGCTCGAAGCGCATGAACCCGAACGGCTT
>JBJSXO010000162.1:0-2762 GCA_046086425.1 Actinomycetota bacterium
TCAGGATGTGATGTTGCGCAATTGTGTTCACAGGTTGCTCCGCGTTCTGTCGTCGACGCCGAGTCGGCGCCGCTCGAGCAGGTCACCAAGCAGCTCAACAAGCTGATCCCGGTCATCAAGATCGTCGAGCTGGCCCCGTCGGAGGCCGTGGAGCGGGAGCTGATGCTCGTGACCGTGAAGGCCAGCGCCGAGGCTCGGTCGCAGATCACCGAGCTCGCATCGATCTTCGAGGCGAAGATCGACGACGTGGGCTACGAGTCGATCACGATCATGGTCGCCGGCGCGCCGGGGAAGCTCGACGCCATGACCGATCTGCTCCAGCCGTTCGGGATCGTCGAGCTCCAGCGCACGGGCCGCATCGCGCTGCCCAAGCTGGCCCGCCGCCCGGCCCGCCTCCGGGCGGTCCGTTCCCGCACCGCCTGAACTAGCCTCGATCCGCTCTCGGCCACCGAAGAAGGAAGCCCGCCATGCCCGCGACCATCTACTACGACGCCGACGCCGACCTCGCCCTTCTCGAAGGTCGCACCGTCGCCGTGCTCGGCTACGGCTCCCAGGGCCACGCCCATGCCCGCAACATGCACGAGTCGGGCGTCGACGTGGTCGTCGGGCTCCGCGAAGGATCGAGCTCCTGGGCCAAGGCCGAGGAGGCCGGTCTGCGGGTGATGACCACGGCCGAGGCAGTGAAGGCGGCCGACATCGTCATGGTGCTGCTCCCCGACACCGAGCAGGCTCGGGTCTACAAGGAGGACATCGAGCCGAACCTCGAGCCGCGCAACTCCCTCGCCTTCGCGCACGGGTTCAACATCCACTTCGGGCAGATCAAGCCCCCGAAGGGCGTCGACGTATGGATGATCGCGCCCAAGGGCCCCGGTCACCTGGTGCGGCGCACGTTCGAGGAGGGCGGGGGAGTGCCGGCGCTCGTGGCGGTGTCGGCCGACGAGACCGGCAAGGCGAAGGAGACGGCGCTCGCCTACGCCCGTGCGATCGGCTCGACGCGTGCCGGTGTGCTCGACACCACGTTCGAGGAGGAGACCGAGACCGACCTCTTCGGCGAGCAGGTCGTGCTCTGCGGTGGTCTCACCGAGCTCATCATGGCCAGCTTCGAGACCCTGGTGAACGCGGGCTACCAGCCCGAGTCGGCGTATTTCGAGACACTCCACGAGGTGAAGCTGATCGTCGACCTGATCTACGAGGGCGGCATCTCGAACATGCGCTACTCGATCTCCGATACCGCGGAGTACGGCGACATGACCCGCGGACCGCGCATCGTCACCCAGGCCACCCGCGACGAGATGAAGCAGATTCTCGACGAGATCCAGTCGGGTGAGTTCGCTCGCGAGTGGATTCTCGAGAACCAGGCGGGGCGGCCGCGGTTCAACGCCCTCCGTCGCCGGGGTGCGGCGCACCCGATCGAGGACTTCGGTGAGCGCCTGCGCTCGATGATGCCGTGGATCGGGGCAGGACGGGAGCGCCCGCAGGACGCTTCGGGCGGCTGACCGAACCCTTCCCGACGCCCGGACCTGCCGCACCCGCCGCGATGGATGCCGTCGCCTTCATCGCGGTGGTCGGCCTCGGCTACCTCCTGGGAACCGTCCCCTTCGCGGACCTGGTCGCCCGGGTCGCCACGCGCGGCGCCGTGGACCTGCGCAGTACGGGAAGCGGCAATCCGGGGGCCTTCAACGCCTTCCGCTCGGTGGGGAAGGCGTGGGGTGTCGTCGTCGTGCTGCTCGACGGCGGGAAGGCGATGTTCGCCGGACTCATCGCGCTCGTCCTGGTGGGCGACGCAGCGGCCTTCGCCGCGGCCACCGCGGCGATCGCCGGGCACATCTGGCCGGTGTGGACCCGGTTCCGTGGTGGCAAGGGAGTGGCGGCGGCGGGGGGTGGGGTGCTCGGGGTGTTCCCGGCCTTCTTCCCGCTCGACCTCGTGGTCCTCGCGTCGGGCGTCGCCGTCTTCCGGCGGTCCCGGCCGGCGATGCTCCTCGGCATGACCGCGTGGGTGCTGGCGGCTGTGGCCTGGACCGCGTTCGACTGGCCCAACGCCTGGGGACCCGACCCGGGGCCCGGCCTGATCGCCTTCTCGGTCGCCGGCGCGTCGATGGTGATCGCGAAGTTCGCGTGGGCGGCGCGGGACCCGGACTGACGGTCAGGACGCGAGCACGCCGTCGGTGATCGAGACGGTGCGGTCGGCGTAGTGCACCATGCGCGTGTCGTGGGTGACGATGACCGCGGCCGTCCCGCGCCGCTTCACCTCACCGACGATGAGCTCCATCACCTGGTTCCCCAGCGTGGTGTCGAGCGCCGAGGTGGGCTCGTCCACCAGGATGAGCGGCGGCTCGTTCATCAGCGCGCGGCCGATCGCCACCCGCTGGCGCTCACCTCCCGACAGTTGGGCCGGGAGGTTGTCGGCCCGTCGGCTCAGGCCCAGCTCCTCGAGGAGCCGGTCGGCCCGGGCACGAGCGGCGCGCTCGGTGCCCCGACCACCGAGCTCCGCGGCGACCATCACGTTCTCGCGTGCGGTGAGGAAGGGCACGAGGTTGACGGTCTGGAACACGAATCCCACTTGCTCGCGCCGGAACTTCGTGAGCTCTTTCGCCGAGTACCCGGTGATGTCGTGCGCACCCACGATCACCGCACCCTCGCTCGGGGACAGCAGCCCGCCGGCGATGGAGAGGAGGGTGGTCTTGCCCGAGCCGGACGGGCCGACGAGGGCCAGGACCTCGTCGTCGCCGACGTCGAGGTCCGCGTGGTCGAGCGCAACGATC
>JBJSXO010000163.1:0-7001 GCA_046086425.1 Actinomycetota bacterium
GGCGAGCGACGCGGTGGCGACGATGGTCCCCCCCGTCCCCTGAGCCCGCATCTGGCGCACCGCCGCCCGCGCGCCGAACACGACGCCGTCGACGTTGGGGCCCATGATCCGGCGGTAGTCGTCGTCGGTGAGCTCGGTGAGGTCGGCGACGCCGATCGCGATGCCGGCGTTGAGGAACGCGAGGTCGACGGCGCCCAGACGGTCGGCGCACTGAGCAAACACCGCGTCGACCTGGTCGGAGCGCGCGACATCGGCGGTGAGCGCCTCGCCCCCGACCTCGGCCGCCACCGCCCGGGCGGCGTCGCGGTCGATGTCGACGACGCAGAGCCGCATGCCCTCGGCGGCGAGCCGGGTCGCCGTCGCGCGGCCGATGCCGGACCCGCCGCCGGTGACCAGTGCGACGCGCCCGGCTGGGTCCATCGGCGCACCGTAGCGCGCGGAGGTCGCGGCCCTCCCGGGCCGACGGCGCGATTTCGCACCGTGGTATACGTCAGCCGGTGAAGTTCTCCCTGTCCCTGCCGCTGCTCAAGGACTCGTCGGCGCGGGATCCCTACCGGGAGACCTACGAACTGGCGAGCCTGGCCGAAGCGTGCGGATACGACACGGTGACGATCGGCCACCACCACTTCATGCCGGGGAACCTCGCCGACCCGCTCACCTTTCTGGCCACGGTTGCCGCGCGCACCTCCACGATCCGGGTGGGCACGGGCATCTTCCAGCTCCCCGTGCACAACCCGGTGCGCGTCGCCGAGCAGGTCGCGACGATCGACCAGATCTCTGCCGGGCGTGTGAGTCTCGGCGTCGGGCTCGGCTGGTGGCCGCTGGAGTACGAGGTGATGGGGTCCGAGTTCCGCACCCGGGGCGCGCGCATGGAGGAGGCGCTGCAGATCCTGCGGCTCGTGTGGACCGAGGAGGACGCAGCATTCTCGGGCCGCTTCTGGTCGTTTCCCGAGCTGACCGTGCATCCCCGTCCCGTGCAGGACCCGCACCCGCCGGTGTGGGTGGCCGGGGTGGCCGACGCCGCGGTCGATCGCGCCGCACGGCTCGGGGACGCGTGGTTGTGCGGCCCGGTGCAGTCGCTGGCGAAGGCCCGGTCGTGCCTCGAGGTGTACACGGCGAGCTGCGCACGTGCAGGGACGACGCCCGACTGGATCCTGCGTCGCTACGCGTGGATCGGGGCCGACCGGCGCCAGGTGATGGAGGACGTGCTGCCCGAGTACGTCGACGGGCTGATGGAGCACTGGCGCGAGTCGGTGGAGGACGACGCGGAGCACGCGCTGTTCGCGCGTATCGACGCCGGGGAGGACGTGGGCGCCGAGGAGATCGCCGCCGACCGTCTTCTCTACGGGGCCCCGGAGGACGCCATCGCCCAGATCCAGCGGTACCGCGACCTCACCGGCTGCGAGCACGTGCACGCGGCGTTCGGGGCCGGGCTGCCCGGTACCGCGGCAATGGCCTCGCTCGGGACCTACGCAGAGATCGCCGAGATGATCCGGCTGTTCGGCCGGGAGGTGATCCCGGCCTTCGGCTGACGGCCGTCGTCCCGTGCGAGTCCGGGTGGCGCCCTCGGCAGGACTCGAACCTGCGCACACGGCTCCGGAGGCCGATGCTCTATCCGCTGAGCTACGAGGGCAGGCCGATCAGGGTACCAATCACCCGCCGAACTACCCGCCGGTAGGGCGGGGGCCGGAAGTACGATGCACTGCTCCTGCAGCGAAGGAACGATCCGTGATCCGCGAAACCCTCGTCGATGCCGTGCGCGCCGCTCTCGGGCGCGCCGGCTTCCCCGAGCCGGACGCCGGGATCGTCCTCACGCCGTCGGATCGGCCCGAGCACGGCGACTGGACCAGCAACGTCGCGCTCCAGATCGCCAAGCCCGCGGGGATGCCGCCTCGCGAGGTCGCCCAGCGCCTCGCTGCCGAGCTCGAGGCCGCCCCACCGGCCCACCTGGCGCGGGTCGAGGTGGCCGGACCCGGGTTCGTCAACCTGCACCTCGCCCCCTCGTGGCTCCACGAGGTCCTCCGCACGGCCGTCGCCCGGGGCGAGCGCTTCGGGCACGGCGACGGCCTCTCGGGGCAGCGGATCAACCTCGAGTTCGTGTCGGCCAACCCAACCGGCCCGCTCCACGCGGGCGGCGGACGGTGGGTCGCCGTCGGCGACGCGCTGGCCAACCTCATCGCCGCCCAGGGAGCGGAGGTCCACCGCGAGTACTACCTGAACGACGCCGGCAACCAGCTCGACACCTTCGGCGCGTCGCTCCACGCGCGGTACCGGGGTGAGGCGCCGCCGGAGGACGGCTATCAGGGCCAGTACCTCGTGGAGCTGGCCGACGCGATGCGCGCCGCCCTGGGCGATGAGGTCACCGTGGAGCAGGCGCGCGAGTGGGGCTACCGCCAGGTGGTCGGGCAGATCCAGGCCGACCTCGAGCGGATCGGGGTGGTGTTCGACACCTGGTTCTCGGAGCGCACCCTGCACGAGCGGGGTGACGTCGCGCGCGTCCTCGCGGCGCTCGCCGAGCGTGGCGCGACCTTCGAGGAGGACGGTGCTGTGTGGCTGCGGGCCACCGACTTCGGCGACCAGCGTGACCGGGTCCTGGTGAAGTCCGACGGGGCCACGACCTACCTCTGCAACGATCTCGCCTACCACGAGGACAAGTTCGCCCGGGGCTGGACCCATCTCGTCGACATCTGGGGCGCCGACCACCACGGTCAGGTGAAGTCGCTCCAGTCGGGGCTCGAGGCGCTCGGGCATCCGGCCGGGGAGCCCGAGGTGCTCCTCGGGCAGCTGGTGAAGCTGCTGCGCGGCGGGGTCGAGGTCCGGATGTCGCGCCGCACCGGGAACATCGTCACCCTCGCCGACATCCTCGACGAGGTCGATCCCGACGTCTGCCGGCTGACCTTCCTGCTCCAGGGGATCGACACCGCGCAGACCTTCGACCTCGAGGTCGTCACCGCGCAGTCGATGGACAACCCCGTGTACTACGTGCAGTACGCCCACGCCCGCATCGCGTCGATCGCCCGCCAGGCCGCCGCGCGCGAGATCGCGCGGGTCCCGATCGCCGACGTGAACCTCGGCGTCCTCGTGCACGAGCGCGAGCTGGAGGTCCTGCGCGGGTTGGCGGTGTTCCCCGACGTGGTCGAGGAGGCCGCCGTTCTGCGCGCGCCGCACCGGGTGGCCACCTGGGTGCGCGACTTCGCAGCCCGGTTCCACGGGTTCTACCGAGACTGTCGCGTCATCTCCGACGACGTCGCGCTCACCCAGGCCCGGCTCTGGCTCGCGGAAGCCAGTCGCACGGGGCTGGCCAACGCGCTCGCCATCCTCGGGGTCGGCGCGCCGGAGGCCATGACCCGCCTCGACGGCGACGACGACGAGGCCGGCGGCTGATGGGTGGCCCGGCGTTCGACGCGTCGCTCGTCCCGGCGGGACTGCGGGCGCTCGACGCCGAGACGCTGGCCGCGGAGTTCGGAACGCCGCTGTTCGTCTACGACGAAGACGAGATCCGGGCCCGCACGCGCGCCTACGTCGCGGCGTTCGGTGCCGACGCCGTGATCTACGCGGGCAAGGCTTTCCTCTGCACGGCGATGGTGCGCCTCGTCGCCGAGGAAGGCCTGCACCTCGACGTGGCGACCGGTGGCGAGCTGCACGTCGCGCTCCACGCAGGGTTCCCGGCCGCGCGGATCGTGTTCCACGGGAACAACAAAAGCGACGACGAGCTGCGTACCGCGCTCCGGGCGGGCGTCGGTCGCATCGTGGCGGACTCGCACGACGAGCTCGACCGCCTCGAGGCGATCAGTGCGGCCGACGGGGTCGTGCCCCGCGTGCTCGTACGCGTCACCCCCGGTGTCGAGGCCCACACCCACGAGTTCATCGAGACGGGCACCGAGGCGTCGAAGTTCGGGTTCACGGTGTCGGAGCAGATCGCACGCGACGCCGTGCTCCGGGTCGCCGCATCACCCCATCTCGAGCTGTTCGGGCTCCACTGTCACATCGGTTCCCAGATCTACGTGCTCGACTCGTACGCGCGCGCGGTCGAGGTCGTGATTGACCTCGTGCGTGAGCTAGGTAGCCACGGCGTGGCGATTCCCGAACTCGACCTGGGCGGCGGTCTCGGGGCCCGCTACCTCGCCGACGACCCGGTCCTGGCGATCGACGACTACGCGCGGGTGCTGCACGACGCCGTCGCCGCGGCTGGTGACGGCGCAGCGCCGCGGATCATGGTGGAGCCGGGGCGGTCGATCGTGGCCGGGGCCGCCATCACCGTGTACCGGGTGGGGACCATCAAGGAGATCCCCGGCATCGGCACCTACGTGGCGGTGGACGGCGGCATGAGCGACAACCCCCGGCCGGTGCTCTACGGCGCCGGCTACGAGGCGTACCTGCCCACCCGGATCGGGGCACCACGCGACCTCGAGTGCACGATCGTCGGCAAGCACTGCGAGCAGGGTGACGTCGTGGTGACCGGGGCCTGGCTCCCGGGGGACGTCGCGGTGGGCGACCTCCTGGCGACGCCCACCACGGGTGCGTACGGCTACTCGATGGCGTCCAACTACAACAAGGTGCCCCGCCCGGCGGTGGTGTTCGTGCGGGACGGCGAGGCCCGCCTGGTCGTGCGGCGGGAGACGTTCGACGACCTCGTGCGCCTCGACCTGGACGGGTCGTGACGGCTCGGCAGTGGTTCGCGGCGCCCGCCGGGCAGACTGTCCGGCGTGGGTGACCAGGTCCGGGTCGGACTCCTCGGGTGCGGCAACGTCGGCCAGGCGCTCGTGCGCCTCGTCGACGAGCACGCCGAACTCATTGCGGCGCGGGCCGGTGCCCGGGTCGTCGTCACGCGGATCGCCGTGCGCGACCTCACCAAGGCGCGGGGCCTCTCGGTCCCGGCGTCGGTGTTCACCGCCGATCCGGCCGCCGTCGTGGCCGATCCCGAGGTGGACGTCGTCGTCGAGGTCATGGGTGGCGTCGATCCGGCGCGGGGGCTCATCGAGGCGGCGCTGGAAGCCGGCAAGCCCGTGGTCACGGCCAACAAGGAGCTGATCGCCCGCAACGGACCGGAGCTGCTGGCCCGGGCCGCGGCGCGCGGCGTCGACCTGCTGTTCGAAGCGTCGGTCGCCGGGGGCATCCCGCTCATGCGGCCCCTGCGTGAGTCGCTCGCGGGTGACCGCATCCGCCGGGTCCTCGGCATCGTGAACGGCACCACGAACTACATCCTCACCCGGATGACCGAAGACGGGGCGACGTTCGCCGACGCCCTGGCCGAGGCCCAGCGCCTCGGCTACGCGGAGGCGGACCCTACTGCGGACGTCGAAGGATTCGACGCGGCGGCCAAGGCGGCGATCATCGCGACGATCGCGTTCGGCGCGCCGGTCGGCCCCGACGCGGTGTACCGGGAGGGGATCACCCAGGTCACCGACGACGACATCCGGTCGGCCCGGAGCCTCGGATACGTGGTGAAGCTGCTTGCGGTCGCCGAGGAGGTCGGCGGGGACGTCGCCGTGCGCGTGCACCCGGCGATGGTCCCCGTACAGCACCCGCTTGCGTCGGTGCGCGACGCGTTCAACGCCGTGGTCATCGAGGCGGACGCCGTCGGAGAGCTCATGCTCTACGGGCGCGGTGCCGGATGCGATCCGACTGCGTCGGCGGTGCTCGGCGACCTGGTCGACGCGTCCCGCAACCTGGTGGCCGGAGCCCGTGGCGCCACGATCGGCGAACTCGAGACCAAGCCGATCCGTGCGATGAGCGAAGTCGAGTCGCCCTTCTACGTGCTCGTCGAAGCGGCCGACCAGCCCGGGGTGCTCGCCGCCATCGCAACGCAGTTCGGGAATCACGGCGTGTCGATCAAGTCGATGGAGCAGCGGGGGATCGGTCCCGACGCCCGCCTCGTCTTCATCACCCACCGCGCCCGGGAGGCCGACCTGAACGCGACGCTCGACGCGCTGCGTGACGTCGACGTCGTGATCCGCGTCGGGTCGGTGATCCGGGTCGTGGGCGAGGAGGACTAGTGGGCGCCTGGCCCGGGTTGATCGAGGCGTTCCGCGACCGGCTTCCGGTGACCGAGCGCACGCCGGTCGTGACCCTCCTCGAGGGCAACACGCCGTTGGTCGACGCGCCGCGTCTGGCCGAGCGGTCCGGGGTCGCGCGGGTGCGCCTCAAGGTCGAGGGCGCGAACCCCACGGGGTCGTTCAAGGACCGCGGGATGACGATGGCGGTGTCGACCGCACTCGAACGCGGGGCCAAGGCCGTGATCTGCGCGTCGACCGGCAACACGTCGGCGTCGGCTGCGGCCTACGCGGCTCGGGCCGGCCTGGTGTGCGCGGTGGTGCTGCCGGCGGGGCAGATCGCACTCGGGAAGCTCGCGCAGGCGTTGATCCACGGCGCCCGGGTCGTCCCGGTCGACGGCACCTTCGACCAGGCCCTCGACATCGTGCGTGCGCTCGGTGAGCAGCCGGGGGTCGAGGTCGTCAACTCGGTCAATCCGGTGCGCATCGAGGGTCAGAAGACGGCCGCCTTCGAGATCGTGGCCGCACTCGGTGACGCGCCCACTGCGCACTGCATCCCCGTGGGCAACGCGGGCAACATCACCGCGTACTGGCGGGGCTACTGCGAGGACTTCACGGCGGGCAACGCGACCCACCGGCCCCGGATGCTCGGATGGCAGGCCGCCGGTGCCGCACCGATCGTGCGGGGCGAGCGGGTCCGACACCCCGAGACGATCGCGACGGCCATCCAGATCGGCAACCCGGCGTCGTGGGACAGCGCCCTCGCGGCGCGCGACGAGTCGGGTGGCCACATCGGCGCGATCAGCGACGCCCAGATCCTCGAGGCTTACCGGACGCTCGCGGCCGACGAGGGCGTGTTCGTCGAGCCCGCCTCCGCCGCGTCGGTGATTGAAAATATACCGTTGTTATTTTGCATGTATCTGATTCTATACCTTTACTACTAATCGAAAGATGTCAATATATAAGTCTCTACGCTTAATTTGATTCATCCTTCTGATTATCTCCTTT
>JBJSXO010000164.1:0-14842 GCA_046086425.1 Actinomycetota bacterium
CGCGAAGCCGGCCGCGTCGGCGTCGGCGAGCACGGCGGTGGCAAAGTCACCGACCCCGAGGGTCCGCAGCTCGGGGAGGTCACGAAAGCGGTCGGGGCCGCCGCGTACCGCCCGGGGCGGCAGGTCCACCGCGCGTGCGTCGCTGGCGAGGTGCTCCATCATCGGCGCCCAGCACCACGCACCGTGGCCGCCGCCGTGCACGAGGACGACGGGGAGCGCCACGGTCAGTCCCGGGTCAGGCTGATGGCCTTCGTGGGGCAGCCGTCGACCGCAAGCGCGATCCGGTCCTCCGGTGCCCCCTCGGGATCGACCACGATCGCGATCCCGTCGTCGTCGATCTCGAACACGCCGGGGGCCCAGAACTGGCAGTTGCCCGAGCCCATGCAGGCGTCCCGGCTTATCTCGATGCGCAGCGTCACGCAGCGGAGCGTAGCGAGCCGCCGACACCCGGCCCAGCGGCTGCCGCTGCACCCGTTGCGGCTCAGGCCGAGAGGGCCAGGAAGCGCTCGTAGCGCGCGCGCACGGGCTCGACCCACGCCGGGTCCGGCTCGAGCGTCCGGCCCCGGCGGGCCCAGCGCCGGCCCTCGGTCATGGCCATGGGCTCCTCGAGCCCTGCGGCGATGCGGGCCAGCCACGCCGAGCCCAGCGCGCCCCCCTCGGGTACGGCCACGCACTCCACGGGCAGCTCGGTGGCGTCGGCCACGGCCTGGAGCCACTCGTCCACCCGGATGCCACCGCCCGTCGCGACGATGCGTCGCGGCGTCACGCCGCCGTGGGCCCGGGCGGCGTCGAGAGCCCGCCGGGTGACGAAGCCCGACGCCTCGTAGGCCGCGCGGCGCACTGCGGCCGCGTCGTGAGTGAGATCGAGGTCGGCGAGCACCGCACGACGGTCGGGATCGTGCAGCGGTGCGCGCTCCCCGCGCGGGTAGGGCGCCCACACGGGAACCCGACCGGGCTCGACGGGCCCGCTCGCCGGGTCGCCGATGAGGCGACGGGCCCAGTCGCAGAAGAGCCCGCCGGCATTGCTCGGCCCGCCGACCAGCATCTTCCCCGCCGCCGTGTGCGGGATCGTCCAGTACCCCGGGACCTCGGCAGCCGAGTCGGCGACCGCCCACACGATGAGTGTCGTGCCGAAGATGACGAGCACGTCGCCGTCGGCGTCGGCCCCGGCCACGAGCTGCTCGGCGAACGCGTCGATGCACCCCGACGCGAGCGCCGGACCGTCGCCGTCCACCCGGCCGCACTCCCACCCGGTCGGGACGAGACGGGGGAGCTGCTCGACGCGCGCACCGATCTCCTCCACGAGGCGGGCGTCCCAGCCCCGGAAGTCGAACAACGGGGCGGCCGTCGCCGCCGTGGAGGTGTCGAGCACGGCTTGCCCCGCCAGCTCGTGGTTGGCCACCGCCTGCGCGGGCCACAGCCCTGCGGCGTCGGGTGCCTGCTCGATCAGCCAACGGGCGAAGTTGCGCAGCTCGCCGGTCTCGGCCGGGCTGCCCGTGGCCGCACCGGGCGCGCGGCCGCGCTCGTCCCCGTAGAGCAGCCCCGGGAGCCGCGCGACCCCGGCTGCGTCGACCGCCGTGAGCGACGGGACCATCGCCGCCACGCTCACGCCCCGGACCCGGCTCCGGTCCACCTCGGCCTCGATCGCCGCCAGCGCAGCACGGGGCCCGTTGCGCCATGCGGTCTGCACATCGTGCTCGAAGCGGTTCGGAGTAGGGATGCGGAAGGCGTGCGGCACGCGCGCGCGGGCCACGACGTTGCCGTCCTCGTCGGCGGCTACGGCCTTGACCGAGGAGGTGCCGATGTCGATCCCGACCGTGACCGGCGCGTCCGGGCTCATCCGCCGGTCTCGCCCGGGTCCCACCCGTCCTCGGCCACGATCGCGAGTACTGCGTCGTGGAGGATGCCGTTGGTGGTGACGGCGTCCCCGCCGTCGGCGTGGCCGACGCCCCGGCGGTCGGTGACCCGGCCCCCGGCCTCCACGACGATGGGGATCAGCGCAGCGACGTCCCAGACGGCGGGGACGGGGTCGAACATGACGTCGGCAATCCCCTCGGCCACGAGCATGTGGCCCCAGAAGTCCCCGAAGCCACGACGGTCCCACACCTGGCGCGTGAGCGCGTCGAACTGCGGTCCGCTGCCGAAGAACTCGTAGGAGATCAGGTCGGCGTGGCACAGCAGCGCGTCGCCGAGCGACTCGACCGCCGACACATGGATGGACTCGCCGTTGGCGAACGCGCCGCCCCCGCGTGTCGCCCACCAGCGCCGGCCGAGGGCCGGCGCGGACACCATCCCGAGCACCAGGTTGCCGTCGACCTCGAGCCCGAGCAGCGTCGCCCACGGCGGCGACCCCCGGAGGAACGACTTGGTGCCGTCGATCGGGTCGATGATCCACCGCCGGTGCCCGGCGCCGCTGACGCCGAACTCCTCGCCCACGATGCCGTCGCCCGGCCGGGCCCGGCCCAGCTCGGCGCGCAGCGCCTCCTCGACCGCGTGGTCGGCCTCGGTGACCGGGGTGCGGTCGGGCTTGGTGTGCACCACGAGGTCACGCGCCCGGTAGCGCGCCAGGGTGATGGCGTCCGCGGTGTCGGCGAGGGCGACGGCCAGCTCGAGGTCGGCGGCGAGGTCGGGGGCGGGTGTCGGGGCGATGGCGGGAATGTAGCGGGAGCCGCCCGGGTCAGCCGCCGGCCGGGACCTCGATGACGGTCGCCGAGCCCATGCCGCCACCCGCGCACATCGTCGCCACGCCGATGCCGCCGCCGCGACGGCGCAGCTCGTAGGCGAGGGTGACGAGCATCCGCGAGCCAGTGGCCGCAACCGGGTGGCCGAGGCTGCACCCGCTGCCGTTGACGTTGACGATCTCGTGCGGGAACCCGAGGATCCGGCTGCTCGCAACGGCCATCGACGCGAAGGCCTCGTTGATCTCGACGAGCGCGACGTCGGCGGTGGTCAGCCCGGCCCGGTCGAGGGCCTTGGGCACGGCCACCGTCGGGCCGAGGCCCGTGTCGGCCGGAGCCACCCCGGCCGAGGCCCACGACCGCACCGTGGCCAGCGGCTCGAGCCCGTGCGCCGCGGCGTAGTCGGCATCGCACAGGACCATGGCGCAGGCGGCGTCGTTGAGCCCGGACGAGTTCCCGGCGGTGATCGAGAAGCCCGGGATCTCCGGGTGCAGCGGGCGCAGTGCCGCGAGGCGCTCGAGGGTCGTGTCGCGACGCGGGTGCTCGTCGACGTCGAAGACGCGGGTCTCCCCCTTGCCGGCGGGGACCTCGACCCCGAAGATCTCGTCGCGTAGACGCCCCTCGTCGATGGCCGCCACGGCGCGCCGGTGCGAGTGGTACGCCCACTCGTCCTGCTCCTCCCGGGTGATGCCGCACTTCTGCGCTGTGTTCCACCCGACGGTGATGGACATGTCGCGGTCGGGGGCCTCCGGTGTGGACCGGTGGCTGGGCGACAGCCACGGCTCCACGCCGCTGTACCCACCCGGGAGCTTGCGGAAGACCTGGGGCGAGCGGCTGATGCTCTCGGTCCCGCCGGCCACGACGACCCGGTCCATGCCCGCCATGATCCCGGCCGCCGCGGTCTGGACCGAGGCCAGGCTGCTCGCGCAGTGGCGGTTGTGCGCGAGGCCGGGCACGTCGATCATTCCCAGCTCCACGGCCACGTAGCGGGCGATGTCGCCCCCGCCCTGGAGGACCTCCCCGAGCACGATGTCGTCGACCTCGTCGACCGGGACCCCCGAGCGCTTCAGGGCCTCGGCCACGGCGAACTTGCCGAGGTCGAAGGCGTCGTAGTCGACGAGGGAGCCCCGCCGAGCCGAGGCGATGGCGGTCCGGGCGGCGGAGACGATGACGGCGTGACCCATGGTCGTGCCCTCCAGTGGTCCAGTGATCGAGGGATCCGGTCGTGTGGTGGAGCGGTCGGGCCCGGTCCGCCGGGCACCGGCGGACGAGCGGGGCGCAGGCGCCGGAGCGTAGCGCTCGGCCCCCGACCCCGCCGCGACGGCGGCTAGGTTGCTCCCGCGTTCACCGCCGACTCACAGGGGGACCTGCCGTGGCACTGACCGAGCTCAAGGGCCAGCACACCGGGACGACCAAGGTGGTGATCGAGCGCGGGCCGGTCCGGGTCTTCGCCGACGCGCTGCTCGACGACGACCCCGCGTACCGCCGGGACGAGCCCGGCGGTCCCGTTCCCCCGACCTTCCCCTTCGTGATGCCGTTCTGGGGCTCCCTGGGCACCGGGGGCGCCGCCGGCCTGCCGGTCGAGAAGCTGCGCGGCCCCGGTCGTGCGATCCTCCACGGCGAGCAGGAGTTCGTCTTCACCCGTATGCCGCGGGTCGGCGACGTGCTCGTGGGCACCGGCACCATCACCGACGTGTACGAGAAGGAACGGTCCAACGGCGGGAAGATGGAGTTCTACGTCACCGAGACCGACTGGCGCGACGAGGCCGGTGCGCCGGTGGTGAAGACGGTGTTCACGATGATCGTGAACGTGCGCCCACCCAAGGATTGAGCGCCTCCACCGCGACCCGGCCCGCACCGGCGCCATGAGCAACCCCGACCCGGCGCCGACCGCCAGGGGCGAGACCACGCGCCACCCGTTCGGCAGTTACCACCGGCGCATCCGCCTCGTGCGCACCGACGCGACCACCGTGGTCGGCGGCCTCGAGGACGACTTCCACTATTTCCTCGTCACCGTCGAGCACGACGCAACCCAGGTCACCGCCATCTCGGCCCGGGCGATCCGGTGGCCGTGGACCACCTGCCCCGAGGCCGGAGCCCAACTCGACGCCCTGGTCGGCATGGAGCTGTCCCCGCGCTGCCTCGCCGTGGGTGCGGTCACCAACCCGCGCCTGCAGTGCACCCACCAGTTCGACCTCGCCGGCCTCGCCATCGCGCACGCCGCGCGCGCCACGGTCGCGCGCCAGTACGACACCGAGGTGCCCTACGGGGCCCAGTCGGGTGGCCCACGCCAGGTCCGCCTCTGGCGCGACGGCGTCGAGACCCTCGTGTGGACGCTCGACGGGCACGCCTGCGTCGACCCGGAGCCGTACGCGAGCGCACCCTGGCGGGGCGGCTTCCTCAAGTGGGCCGACACGACGCTCACGGTGGACGACGCCGAGGCTGCGGCCGTGCTGCGACGCTCGTGCGACATCGGCCTCAGCCGCGGTGCCGACCTCGAGGCCTACCCCCGGGCCAGCCAGCTCGCCATGGGGAGCAGCGGCGTCTGCTTCACCTTCCAACCCGACGTCGCCACGCGTAGCTTCCGGCAGATCGGGACCATCCTCGACTGGGACGGACACACCGACGAGATGCTCGCCGAAGGCCCGCACCTCCCGACCGCTCCCGACGACGGCGCGGTGAGCCGAGCATGAACCTCACACTCCTCCTCGACATGGCCGCGTCCGGCTTCGACGACCGAGTGGCCTTCGGATCCCGACCGGGCGGGCTGACCTACGCCGCGCTCAAGGCCCGGGCCGACGCCGGTGCGGCGGTGCTGCGGGACCTCGGCGTGGAGCACCTGGTCTACGTGGCCACCAACGGGCCCGAGTTCCCCGTCGCCCTCTTCGCGGCCGCCCGCGCCGAGGTGCCGTTGGTCCCGGTGAACTACCGCCTCGGGGGCGAGCAGCTCCACGAGCTGCTCCACGCGCACCCGTCGTCGCTGGTGATCCTCGAGGACGAGATCCGCGCCCTCGCCGGCGAGGCGGGCCGGATGCGGGTGAGCCCCTCGGAGTGGATGGCGATGACCGACCCGAGCGTCGCCGGGGACCCCGGGCCCGAGCCGTTCGACCCCGAGGCCGTTGCGCTGCTCCTGTACACGTCGGGCACCACCGCAGCCCCGAAGGCCGCCGTGCTGCGCCAGCGCCACCTCACGTCCTACGTGATGGGCACGGTCGAGTTCGCAAGCGCCGACGACGACGCGGCGAGCCTCGTGAGCGTTCCGCCGTACCACATCGCCGGTGTCTCCAACACGGTGTCGAATCTGTACGCGGGACGCCGGGTCGTGCACCTCACCACCTTCACGCCGCAGACCTGGCTCGCGACCGTCCGCACCGAAGGCATCACCCACGCGCTCGTGGTGCCCACCATGCTGGCGCGGATCGTGGAGTACCTCGACGAGATCGGCGTGCCCGACGCGGCGGTGCCGACGCTGCGCACCCTTGCGTACGGCGGTGCCCCGATGCCCGCCCGCATCATCGAGCGGGCGCTGGCGCTGCTACCCACCGCCGACTTCGTGAACGCGTACGGCCTGACCGAGACGAGCAGCACCGTCGCCGTGCTCGGCCCCGACGACCACCGCCTCGCCGCAGCCAGCCCGGACCCGGCCGTGCGGGCCCGGCTCGGGTCCGCAGGCACGCTCGTGCCGGGGATCGAGGCCGAGATCCGCGACGAGCTCGGCGACCCCGTGGCCCCGGGGACGGTCGGTGAGCTCTACCTACGCGGCGACCAGGTGTCGGGCGAGTACCTCGGTCGCGAGGCGGCGGTCGACGACGCGGGCTGGTTCCGGACCCGGGACCGCGCCCGGATGGACCCCGACGGATTCCTCTTCGTCGAGGGCCGCACCGACGACACCATCATCCGCGGCGGCGAGAACATCGCCCCGGCCGAGATCGAGGAGGTGCTGCGCGCCCACGAGGGCGTCGCCGATGCCGCGGTGTTCGGCCTCCCCGACGAGGAGTGGGGCCAGGTGATCGCAGCAGTCGTCGTCGCTCGCCCGGGTCATGACCTCGACGCGGACTCCGTCCGGGCCTTCGCCCGCGCGCATCTCCGCTCGGCGAAGACTCCCGACGTGGTGACGTTCCGCGCCGAGCTCCCCCACACCGAGACCGGCAAGCTGCTGCGCCGCGTCCTACAAGCCGAGCTCACGGCCACCCGCGGCCCGGCGGCCGACGGCTGAGACCGACGCCCCACGCGGGGCCCGGCCGACGGCCCCCGCGCAGCCGCAGCGCTGTCAGAATGCGGGCCGATGCCGACACACCGTGGTGCCCGCGCCGAGATGCTGCACCCGGCCCGGGTGATCGTGCTCGCCTTTGCCACCGTCATCGCCGTCGGTACCGTGCTGCTCAGCCTTCCTCTCGCGATCCGGGGGGACGGCACGCTGGACGTGCTCACGGCGCTGTTCACCGCCACCTCGGCGGTCTGCGTGACCGGGCTCACCGTCGTCGACACCACCACGTACTGGTCGGGCTTCGGCCACACGGTGATCCTCGCCCTGATCCAGATCGGCGGGCTCGGCATCACGGCGTTCGGCGCGATCCTCGTCTACACCATCTCGAGCCGGGTGGGCATCCGCACGCGCATGGCCGCCCAGACCGAGACCCAGACGGCCGCGGGCGACCTGCGCACACTCCTCAAGCGCGTCGTCGTCTTCGTGGCCGGGACCGAGGCGATCCTGGCCGCCGTCCTCGCCGCCCGGTTCTGGTGGAGTGCCGACGAGCCCGCACTCCGGGCCGCATGGCTGGGGATCTTCCACGCAGTATCGGCCTTCAACAACGCCGGGTTCGCGCTCTTTCCCGACAACCTCGTGCCCTTCGCCACCGATCTCTGGATCACTGCGCCGATCATGATCGGCATCATCCTCGGCGGCATCGGCATCCCTGTGGTGACGGAGCTCCGCCGCAACGTCCGCCGCCCGGGTCGGTGGTCGGTGCACACCAAGCTGACCGTGCTCACGAGTGTCGTCCTGCTCGCCTCGGGGTTCGTCGTGATCCTGGCGCTGGAGTGGTCGAACACCCTGGGCGCCTTCGGCGCGTTCGACAAGGCCGCAGCGGCCCTGTTCCAGAGCGTCAGCCCGCGCACGGCCGGTTTCAACACCGTGGACTACAGCCGGATGCACGAGAGCACGTGGTTCTTCACCAGCATCCTGATGTTCATCGGCGCAGGGAGCGCGTCTACCGCCGGGGGCATCAAGGTCAGCACCTTCGCCTTGCTCGCCTTCGTACTGTGGTCGGAGCTGCGGACCACCGGTGAGGTCACCGCCTTCCGGCGACGTATGCCCGCCGAGACCCAGCGCCAGGCGGTGACCGTTGCCCTCCTCAGCGTCGCCCTCGTCGTTGCCGCCACGATGGTGCTCATCACCTTCGACGACTTCGCCCTCATCCGTGTGCTCTTCGAGGTCTGCTCCGCGTTCGGACTGGTCGGTCTGACCACCGGCATCACCGCTCGGATGGACGGCATCGGCCAGTTGATCCTCATCGCGCTCATGTTCGTGGGCCGTATCGGGCCGGCCACCCTCGGCGTCGCGTTGGTGCTCCGTGAGCGACCGACTCGTGTGCGCTTCGCCGAGGATCGCCCACTCATCGGCTGAGTCACCCCCCCCCACCAGGAGGTCATCGTGCCCACCCGCAGCGGACGCACCAACGAACAGGTACTCGTGATCGGGCTCGGCCGGTTCGGGAGCGCGGTTGCGCACACCCTGACCGAGCTCGGCAACGACGTCGTGGGCGTCGACCTCGACTCCCGGTTGGTCCAGCAGGCCTCTCCCACGCTGCCGCTGGTGCTCGAGGCCGACACCACCGACCCCGAGGCCCTCCGGCAGCTCGGTGCCGCCGAATTCGACGAGGCCGTAGTCGGCATCGGCACCAACATCGAGGCCAGCATCCTCACCACCGCCGCGCTGGCCGACCTCGGGGTGCCGGTCATCTGGGCCAAAGCCGTCAGCGCCGAGCACGGGCGCATCCTGGAGCGGGTCGGCGCGCACCACGTGGTGTTCCCCGAGCACGACGCCGGAGTCCGCATCGCCCACCTGGTCAGCGGACACATCATGGAGTACCTCGAGTTCGATCCCGGCTTCGCCCTGGTCGAGACCCGGGCGATCCCCGCCATGATCGGCCGCAGCCTCGCCGACCTCGCGTTGAGTGATCGCTACGGCGTCACCATCGTGTGCGTGAAGCCGGCCGGTGGGCGGTTCACCCACGCGACCGCCAGCACCGTCGTGGCCGCGGGCGACGTCCTCGTGGCCGTGGGAGGCGCGGACCGCGTCGAGGCCTTCGCCCGTCTGCGCTGAACGGCGCGCCGGCGCCGGGCGGTGGATCCGGACCCGGTCGAGCTACCACCGCACCCCGCCGCCGGACTCGGAGCACCCGTCAAGTGCCGGTGAGGCCGAACTCTCCGGCGAAGCGCCCCATCCCCTCGATCGCCTCACGCGGTCGGGTCCAGGGCGAGAACACCATCCGGGTGACGCCGATCTCCTCCCAGCGCTGCTCGTCGCCGCGCGAGGTGACCTCGCCGCCCAGGCAGAACTGGAACCCCGCGGCATCACGCCCCTGTGCGTCGAGGAGCTCCCTGAGCCGCGCGATCTGCCGCGCACCCGACTCGAAGTCGTGGTGCATCCCGATCCAGCCGTCACCGATCCGGGCTGCCCGCCGCAGCGCAGCGCCGCTCTCGCCACCGACCAGGATCGGCGGTCCCGGCTGCTGCACGGGCTTGGGCACGAACACTGCACCCTCGAAGGAGAAGAACTCCCCGCGGTGGGTGACCTCTTCCTCGGTCCAGAGCCGCCGGCACACCTCGATGCACTCGTCGACCCGCCGGCCCCGCGACGCGAAGTCGAGCTCGGCGGCGACCCACTCCTCCTCGAGCCAGCTTGCGCCGATGCCGAGCTCGACCCGGCCGCCCGAGACGATGTCCAGGGTCTGCACAGCACGCGCGCTGACGAACGGGTGGCGCAGGCCGATGTTGTAGACGTGCGTACCCAGCCGGATCCGCTCGGTGCGACCGGCGAGGTACGACAGGTAGGCGAAGGCGTCGAAGATGGGGGTGTTCGGCGGCACCGGCGGGTGTGTCTCCCCCGGATGAGGTGAGCGGCTCATCCGGCTGGTGAAGATCAGGTGCTCGGGCAGCCACACCGACTCGAACCCGAGCGTCTCCGCCGCCACGGTGATGTCGGCGAAGAACTTCGCGTTGGCCGACCCGAGGGCGATCCCGTACTTCACGAGGTCCGCCAGGCGCCGTCCCCGGCGCGGATCCAGCCCGCAGCCGCGGTGTTGCCGCCGTCCACGTGGACCGTGGTGCCGGTGACGAACCGGCTGAGGTCGCTCGCCAGGTAAAGGGCGGCGCCGGCCACGTCGTCCACGTGACCCGCCACCGGCAGCGGCGTGTGTACGGGGAGCTCGCCCGCAGCCGCGATCCCTGGGGTAGGGATCACGTCGGGGGCGATGCAGTTGACCCGGATCAGCCGCTCGCCGAGCTCCAGGGCCAGGCTCTTCGACAGGCTGAACACCCCCGCCTTCATCGCGCTGTACACGGCGTAGTTCGGTCCGGCCCGGTGGGCCTCGATCGAGGTGACGTTGACGATCGACCCCCCGGTCGCCGGCATGTGCGGTACCGCCGCGCGGGTGAAATTGGTGACGCTGGTGAAGTTCTCGCGGATCAGCGCGTCCTGGCCCTTGTCGTTGACCTCGAGGAACGGGGCGACGAAGCCGCCCCCTGCGTTGTTGACGAGGACGTCGATCGGGCCCAGCTGCTCGGCGACGGCCGTCACGAAGGCGCGCACGGCGTCGCCGTCGCGCACGTCGAGCTCGCCGACGACGGTACGCCGCCCCACGCCCTCGATCGCCGCGGCAGTGGCGCGCAGGTTCTCGACGTCGCGATCACACACCGCGACGTGTGCACCGAAGCGGGCGAAGGTCAGTGCGACGGCCTCACCGATACCCACGGCGGCGCCGGTCACGATCGCAACGCGATCGGTGAGCAGCACGGAGTCGGGTTCCAAGGTCACGGCGCTGGACACTACCGCCGCGGTCGGGCGGGGCCCGCTACTCGAAGAGGTCGGGTTGCTCGCGAGTGATCTTGTCGAAGAGTGGCTGGAACGAGAAGAAGCCGGAGAGGTGCGACCCCACCTGCTCGGCGGTGACCTCGGCCGCGGCCGGGTCGATGAGCACCGGCGTCCCTGCCGCCTCGGCGAGCAGCTGGGCCTGGCACGACCGCTCCATGGTGATGAACCACCAGACGGCCTCCTCGACCGAGTGCCCCACGGTGAGGAGGCCGTGGTTGCGCAGGATCACCGCCTTGTGGCCCCCGAGCGCGTGGCCGATGCGCTTGCCCTCCTCGAGGTCGAGCACGACGCCCGTGTAGTCGTCGAAGAGCGCGTGATCGCCGTAGAACGCACACGCGTCCTGGGTGAGCGGATCGAGCAGCCGTCCGAGCGCCGACCACGACTTGCCGTAGATCGAGTGCGAGTGAGCCGCGGCGACCACGTCGGGTCGGGCCGCGTGCACCTGGGAGTGGATGGCGAAGGCCGCCCGGTTCACGAACGCGTTCCCCTCGACCACGTCTCCGTGGTCGTTGACCAGGATGAGGTCGGACACCCGGATGTGGGAGAAGTTCATACCCAGCGGGTTCACCCAGAAGTGGTCGAGGTGCTCGGGGTCGCGGGCGGTGATGTGCCCGGCCACGCCTTCGTCGAAGCCGAACCGGCCGAACAGGCGGAAGCCTGCTGCGAGTCGCTCCTTGCGGTGGCGGCGCTCCTGTTCGACCGTCTCGTACCGGGGCAGGTAGGTGGCCCCCACGGGCATGCTGCGGGGGTCGGCCGGTGTGTCGTCGCTCACGGCAGTGCCTCCTCGAGGTCTCGGGACCGGGTCGCCCAGGCCTCAGCCGGCCGGCAAACCGACGGTCTTGGTCTCCAGGTACTCCTCGAAGCCGGCCACGCCGTGCTCCCGGCCCACCCCGCTCTCCTTGTACCCGCCGAAGGGCGAGTCGGGGCCGAACCAGCCACCACCGTTCACCGACACGGTGCCGGCGCGGATGCGCTTCGCGACGCCGAGGGACCGCTCGAGGCTGGCGCCGCTGACCCCGCCGGAGAGGCCGTAGCGCGAGTTGTTGGCAATGCGCACGGCGTCGTCGTCGTCGGTGTACTTGATGACGGCGAGCACGGGGCCGAACACCTCGTCCTGGGCCAACTCGGAATCCGGGTCGACGTCGACGAACAGCGTCGGCTGCACGAAGTAGCCCTTGTCGAACTGCTCGGCCGGGCCGCCACCGACGAGGCACTTTGCGCCATCGGCCTTGGCTCGCTCGATCATGCCGAGCACCTTGTCGTACTGGGTCTTGTTGACCAGCGGGCCCATGATGTTGCCCGGGTCCATCGGGTCGCCGTAGGGCACGGAGGCGAACGCAGTCGCCAGCTTCTCGACCGCCTCGTCGTACCGTGACTCGGGGAGCAGCATGCGCGTGGTGATGGCACAGCCCTGGCCGGCGTGCATGCAGACCATCATCCCGCCGAGGGCCGCCCCGTCGAGATCGGCGTCGTCGAGGATGATGTTGGCCGACTTGCCGCCGAGCTCGAGGAACACCTTCTTCACCGTCTCGGCACCCCGGGCCATGATCCGCTTGCCCACACCGGTGGAGCCGGTGAACGAGATCATGTCGACGCGAGGGTCGCCGGTGAGCACCTCGCCCACCGCGGCCTTGTCGCCCGACGAGACGATGTTCACGACCCCGGGCGGGATGTCGGTCTCCTCGACGATGATCTTGCCGATCATCGTCGCGCTCCACGGCGTGTCGGGCGCCGGCTTGAGCACGACCGTGTTGCCCGCGGCGAGTGCCGGCGCGAGCTTCGAGAGGTTGAGCATGAACGGGAAGTTCCACGGCGTGATGGCCCCCACCACGCCGATCGGCTCCTTGTAGACCCGCCGGCCGCTGCGCATCCCCATGAACTCGTGCACGGGGAGGTCGTACTCCCACTCGTAGCGGTCGAGGATGTCGATGTCCCACTGCATGTCGACGATGCAGGAGTCGAGCTGCACCGCGTGGGTCAGCATGATCGGGCAGCCGACCTCGGCGACGACGTGGGGCCGCAGGTCGTCCTTGTGGCGGTCGAGCGCGTCGTGGAGCTGTTGGAGCACCGTCTTGCGAAAGGCGAGGTTCGTGGACCAGTCGGTCTCGTCGAACGCCCGGCGGGCCGCGGTGATCGCGGCCTCCATGTCCTCGACCCCGCCGTCGGCCACCTGACCGGCGACCTCCTCGGTGGCGGGGTTGATGTTGGCGAAGGTCTTCCCCGACCGGGCATCGGTGAGCGTGCCGTCGATCAGCAGGCGGGATTCGGGGGCGTCGGCCATGGTCGTCCTCCGGGACTCGTCGGGCCCGGGGAGCGTACCGGGGATCGGGCGCCGGGGCACCCGGGAGTGGCGCTGCGGGCCCCGGACCCGCCGGGAGCCCGCCGACGGGCGATCGCTACGCTCCGGTCCGTGCGCCTGGCCGCCATCGATCTCGGCTCGAACTCCTTCCACCTCGTGATCGCCGAGGTGCAGCCCGGGGGCTTCGAGCCGATCATCGCCCAGAAGGAGATGCTGCGCCTCGGGGACCTCGTCGGGCGCCACGGCCGGATCCCCGACGCCGCCACCGACGCTGCGGTCGCCGTGGTCCGGCGCTTCCGCCAGCTCGCCGACGCCGCCGGAGCCGTGGAGATCACCGCCTGCGCCACCTCTGCGCTGCGCCGGGCTGCGAACGGCGCCGAGGTCGTCGACCGGATCGAGGGCGAGGCCGGCGTGGCGATCGAGGTGATCAGCGGCCTCCGTGAGGCCGAGCTGATCTTCCGGGCCATCCGCGCCGGGATCCTCCTCGAGCCGGCCCCCGCGTTGGGGTTCGACCTCGGGGGTGGCAGCGTCGAGATCACCCTGGGCGACGCGGCCGGGCTGCGCTACGCCGCGAGCGAGAACCTCGGCGTCGGCACCCTGACCGCCGGCTTCGTGGACAGCGACCCGCTGAGCAAGGGCGACCGGCGGCGCCTGCGGGCCCACGTCACCGACGTGCTCGGACCGATTGCCGACGCGGTCGCGCCCCATGCACCCCGCCTGTTCGTCGGGAGCAGCGGGACCCTCGAGGACATCGCCCGCATGGCCGCGCACCGGGCCCGGCGCGAGGTGCCCCGTTCGCTCAACCAGCTCTCGTTCACGCGCACCGAGTTCGCGCCGGTCCACGACGCCGTGCTCGCCTCCACCGCCGACGAGCGCCTGCGCTTCGAGGGCCTCGAAGCGCGACGGGTCGACCTCATCGGCGCCGGGGTCGTCTTCCTCGACACCGCGATGGATCTGTTCGGGTTCGCCGAGATGACGATCAGTGAGTGGTCCCTGCGCGAGGGGATCCTCCTCGAGGCCGTCGACCGCCACGACCCGGCCGCGTGGTCCGACGACCCGCGCGCCATCCGACGCGCGTCGGTCGTCGCGCTCGCCCGGCGGTGCAGCTGGCCGGAGACCCACGCCCGACGCGTCGCCGACCTTGCTGTGTCGTTGTTCGACCAGACGCGTGAGCTCCACGGTCTCGGAGCGGTCGATCGCGAGCTGCTCGAGTACGCCGCACTGCTCCACGACATCGGTGAGCACGTTGCGTCCCAGGGCCACCACCGCCACGGCGCGTACCTCGTGGAGAACGGCCAGCTCCGCGGCTTCGACCCGGCTGAGGTGCAGACCCTCACTGCGCTCGTGCGCTGGCACCGGCGGGGCAGCCCGGACGTCGACGCGTACCCGCTCGCCGATCTCGAGCGGGTGCAGTACCTCACCGCGCTGCTCCGCATCGCCGACGGGCTCGACCGTGGGCGGACCAGTGCGGTCGACGGCGTCGAAGCGCGCGTCGGGCCGTCGCTCGTGCTGCTCCGCCTTCACACCAATGCCGACGCCGAGCTCGAGCTGTGGGGCGCGCGCCGAAAGCGAGACCTGTTCGAGCGGTACTTCGACCGCGACCTCGAGATCACCACCCGCACCGACGCGCCCGCATGACCGCGGGCCCGGCTCAGCCGGTCCGGCCGGTGACGGTCTGGTAGACGATGCGGGCCGTGGTCTCGAGAACGTCCCCGTGGGTCGCGCCGAACGCCTCGAGGTCCCGGTGGAAGGCGGCCATCCGCTCGAGCA
>JBJSXO010000165.1:0-3306 GCA_046086425.1 Actinomycetota bacterium
AGCGCCTCGAGGTCGCGGAAGTGGTCGAGGGCGTCGGGGTTGGCCAGCGCCCCGGTGTTGGCCACCGGCCGGCCGTGCACGACATCGCGTACGGCGAGCTCGCTCAGCTTGTTGCTGCGGGTGCGCGGCAGGTCGGGCACGGCCACGATCTTGGCCGGTACGTGGCGCGGCGAGGCGCCGGCGCGCACGCGGCGGCGGATCTCCGCCTCGAGATCGGCCGTGAGGTCGTGGCCGCGCGCCATCACCACGAAGCACACCACCCGGGTGTCGCCCTCCCACTCCTGGCCGATGACGAGGCAGTCGGCGACGCCGGGCACGGTCTCGGCCAGGCGGGTGATCTCGGCCGAGCCGATGCGCACACCCCCCGGGTTGAGGGTCGCGTCGGAGCGCCCGTGGATCACCATCCCGCCGTGCGCGGTCCACTCGGCGTAGTCACCCTGGTGCCAGCAGCCCGGGAAGCGGGTGAAGTAGGTGGCCCGGAACCGCGTGTCGTCGGGGTCGGCCCACAGCCCCAGCGGGATCGACGGGAACGGGTTACGGCACACGAGCTCGCCCGACGCACCCGGTGGTTGCGCCGTGCCGTCGGGGCCGACCACGTCCACCGCGAGCCCGAGCGACGGGCGCTGGATCTCTCCCGCATGGACCGGACCGTTCGGATCGCCGCCCACCAGGCAGCCGCACAGGTCGGTGCCGCCGGAGATCGAGGCAAGGTGCACATCGGGCTTGAGCGCGTCGTACACGTAGGCGAAGCCCTCGCGCGTCAACGGCGATCCGGTGGACGCCACCGTGCGCACGCTCCCGAGATCGTGGGTATCCCGGGGGCGCACGCCGGACTTGCGGAGCGTGTCGAGGAACCGGGCCGAGGTTCCCAACAGGGTGATGCCGAGCTCGTCGGTCAGGTCGAACAGCGCGGTGTGGTCGGGGTGCGCAGGGGATCCGTCGTAGGCGACCACCGCTGCGTCCGATGCCAGCACCGAGGCCAACCAGTTCCACATCATCCATCCCGTGGTGGTGAAGTAGCAGACGCGGTCGCCGGCCCGGACGTCGCATTGGAGCTGCTGCTCCGACAGGTGCTTGAGCAGCACTCCGCCGGCCCGGTGCACGATGCACTTGGGCGCACCGGTGGTCCCCGAGGAGAAGAGCACGTACCACGGGTGGTCGAAGGGCAGCGGCGTGAAGGCCACCGGCGCGGGCGGGTACGGCACGAGCCAGTCGGACCACGTGACCGCGTCCGGCACTGCGCAGAGGTCGGGCGCGTCGTCCACGTAACCCAGCACCACCACCGTGGTGACCGACGCCAGCGCGGCGCGGATCTCGGCGAGCCGCTCGAGACAGTCGAAACGGGTGCCGTCGTAGACGTAGGCGTCGACGGCCACGAGCACCGTGGGCGTGATCTGGCGGAAGCGGGCGACCACCCCGTCGACGCCGAAGTCGGGCGAGGTCGACGAGAAGACCGCCCCGAGGCTGGCGGCCGCGAGCATCAGCGCGTAGGCCTCGGGCACGTTCGGCATCCACGCAACGACGCGGTCCCCCGGTCCCACCCCCGCCGCACGCAGCGCCTGCTGCACGCGCGACACCAGTGCGTGCAGCTCCGTTCGGGTGAGCGACCCGCGAACTCCGTCTTCGCGCGCGAACGCGATCGCGAGGCCGTCACCCGGCGCGCGCAGGAGCGCCTCGGCCACGTTGAGCGTGGCGTCGGGGAAGAAGCGGGTCTTCCAGAACGGGTCGGCCGGCTCCAGCACCCGGTCGCTCCCCTGCATCCCGGGAACGTCCGCGAAGTCCCACACCGCCGACCAGAAGGCCGCAGGGTCCCGCACCGACCAGGCGTGCAACGCCGGATACCCGCCCACCCCGGTCACCCCCCGCGCCGCGACGAACCGGGTGAACGCATCGAGGCGCGTAGTGGCGGCACGCTCGGGCGACGGCGCCCACAGCGGGGCGTCGCTCACGGAGTCGCCGGGCGGCGCAGCATGAGTGCGTTGCGCCGGGCGTTGCACACGAGGCGGTCGTCCTGGTTGAAGGCCCGGTGCTCGAAGGTCACGATCCCGGCCTCGGGCCGGGATCCCGACGGGCGGGCGGCGACCACCTCGGTCTCGGCGTAGAGGGTGTCTCCGCAGAACACCGGGGCCGGGAAGGTCACCGCCTCGAACCCCAGGTTGGCGACGGTCGTGCCGTGGGTCGTCTCGAGCACCGACATGCCCACGAGCAGCGCCAGGGTGAACATCGAGTTCACGAGCGGGCGGCCGAACTCGGTCTCCTCGGCGGCGTAGGCGTGGTCGAGGTGCAGGCGCGCCGGGTTGAGGGTGAGCGTGGTCATCAGGACGTTGTCGGTCTCGTTGACCGTGCGGGTCAGCGCGTGGGGGATGACGTCGCCCACCACGAGGTCCTCGAACCAGCGGCCGTGATGCGGGACGGGACGGGCCACGGGGCCTCCTCTGGGAATGAGAACGCGTCGTACACTACGCGAGAACCCGTGTTCCGACCCCGGTGGGATCACGCCGGCGGGAACCGATGGCAGGGGTACCGATGGCAGGGGTACCGGGGGCGGGGTACGGGAGGCGGGGTACGGGAGGGAGGACCGAGCCGATGGCGGCCGACGACGGGGCGGACCGGATCCGGGTGGTGCAGTGGGCCACCGGCAACATCGGTACCCGGGCCCTGCGCGAGGTCGTCCGCGACCCCGGCCTCGAGCTCGTCGGGGTGCTGGTGTACGACCCGGCCAAGGCCGGGGTCGACGCCGGTCTGCTGTGCGGCGAGGACCCCGTCGGAGTGGTCGCCACCACCGAGCCCGACGCCGTGCTCGCCCTGGGCGCGGACTGCGTGCTCTACATGCCCCGCGTCGTGGACGTGGACCACCTCGAGCGCATGCTCGAGGCCGGCACCGACGTCGTGACCACCTGTGTGGAGTGCTTCGACGACGGCCGGGGTCTCACCGATGCCGCGCGTACCCGGATCGCCGCGGCCTGCGAGCGCAGCGGCGCCTCGCTGTTCGCGACCGGGAGCAGTCCCGGCTTCATCTCGCACATGCTCCCGATCACGTTGCTCTCGCTCCAGCGTCGCGTCGACCTCGTGGAGATCTTCGAGTACGCGAACATGAGCCGACGCGACTCGCCGCACATGCTCTTCGAGCAGATCGGCTTCGGCCAGGTGATGCCCAACCCACCGCCGCCGGTCAAGACGCTGCGGGTGGCCCCGGCAGTGGCGGCAGTGGCCGACGCGGCCGGGCGTCCGGCCGACACCTGGACCTTCGCGGCCGAGGCCGCGGCCGCCCGGGCCGACACGCCGGTCCTCGCCGGCGCGATCGCC
>JBJSXO010000166.1:0-3614 GCA_046086425.1 Actinomycetota bacterium
ATGCCAGTAGCGGTACGCCAGCCACACGGTGAGCGTGACCGTGAAGATCGCCATCGTCTCGCTCTGGAGGAACCCGTCGTGCGAGAACACGTTCGGGTACACCGCGGCGAAGACCGCTGCGATCAGCCCGACGCGCGGGCCGGCCATCTCGCGGCCGGCGAAGCCGACGAGGATGATCGTCCCGCCGCCGAGCACGGCCGACCAGAGCGCGGCGGCCTGCGCGCCGGTGAAGCCGAGCACGGCCGGGATCCACAGCCACAGCATGAAGAGGGGAACGTGGGACGCGTCCTCCTGGCGGATCCCGAAGAGGTCGTACTGGTACGGGTTGACGAAGCCCTTCCCCTCGGCGAGGAGGACGGCGCCGCGCTGGTACAGGTACGCGTCTCCGAGTTTGAAGGGGTCGCCGCCGACCTTGAAGTCGTCGAAGAAGCCCTGGCGGGCGGTCATGATGTAGACGACCCGGATGACCAGTCCCACGACGACGATCGCGACCAGGCCCCACAGGAACCAGCGCACCGCGCCCGGCTCGTCGAGCGCGTCCGTCGTGTCGGGCGCGTCGGGCGCGTCGGGCGTACCGGCCTCGGGCGCCGTCGTGGTCACCGTCGGCGGAGCTTCCCACGAAGGCGACGGCTGCGATCGCGAACGCCCCACCAGGTGACCAGGAGCATCTCCTCGACCGCTACCGAGAGCGTCATCTTCGAGTAGCCACGCACCCGGTCGGTGAAGATGATCGGGTACTCCGAGACCCGGCCGCCGGAGCCGGCCACCAGGTACGCGGTCTCGATCATGAATCCGTAGCCCTTGGATCGGGTCGACGAGTAGTCGATGCTGCGCAACGCCCGCGCGCGGTAGACGCGGTACCCGGTGGTGTTGTCGCGAACCGATGTGCCGAGGATGAAGCCGGCGTAGAGGTTGCCCAGACGTGACAGTGCGCGACGGAACCAGGGCCAGTTGGGGATAGCGCCACCGGCGACGTAGCGCGAGCCGATGACGAGGTCGGCGTCGTCCCGCTCGAGCAGCGCGATCATCGCCGGGAGCGCAGCGGGGTCGTGCGAGAGGTCGGCGTCCAGGTGGGCGATCACGTCGTATCCGTTGGCGAGAGCGTGCGCAAAGCCCGCGCGGTAGGCGACGCCGAGTCCTTGCTTTTCCGGTCTACGGAGCACGTGGATCCGCCCGAGGTCCTCGGCGAGCTTCTCGGCGCGCTCGGCGGTCCCGTCGGGGCTGTTGTCGTCGACCACCAGGACGTCGGCATCGGGAAGCGCGGCCCGTACCCGACGGAGGAACTCCTCGATGTTGTCGCTCTCGTCGTAGGTCGGAGTGATGACCACGGTCCGCACGCGGCGATCCTACTGATCGGTGATCGCCGGGCCCGGAGCAGTCGAGGTAGTGCTGCGTGGGCACCGCCGGAGCACCTCGAAGGTGTCGCCGAACGTCCCCACCGAGCAGAACCGGGAGCGGAGGACGCGGTTCGGGGTGGGGTCACCGGGGTTGGCCGACTCGTTGGGCTCGTCCCAGTTCTGCCATATCCGTGAGAGGACCACGACGTCGGCGCGCCGCACGTCGTCGGCGAGACGTGACCCCGTGGCGTTGGCGATCCCCGGATCCATCTCGATGTAGTAGGTGCCGGGCACCGCCTCCGGGTAGAGCGTGTAGATCCACGCCTCGCTGGTGACGGTCTTGCGGAGGTCGGCGGGCCCGACCAGGAGCCGATCGCCGGGCCGGACGATCTGGTCGAGCACCGGGATCATCGAGGCTGCCGCGTCGGCCACCCGGGGATCGCCGTAGTAGAAGCGTCGGCCGTCGCGTTCGATGACGAACGACGCGCGATCCCGACCGAACGACTTTGCGACCAAGTCTGCGTAGCTGCGGACCGTGAAGTTGGGGACGACCAGCGCGAGGGCCAAGGTCGGCAGCGCGCACGCCACCAGGGTGGCGTGGCGCCCGAGGGCGGCACGGACACCGGTCGGCCGCGTGCGCCACGACCCGAGCACCTCGGCGAACGCGATCGGGAGCAGCCCGAGTGACACGCAGCTCACCCACGCGATGTGTGTGGAGTCCGGGCGTTGGAGGGTCTGGGACAGCATGCCGAGGGCGAAGAGGCCCGACGTGAGCACCGCGCGTGCCCGGATCGACGTCGTGTCACGCCGGAGCGCCCAGGTGCCGACCGCGATCAGGACGACGATCGCAGCGAGGTTGGCGAAGAACCAGAGAAAGAGCTGATGCGACGACGCAGGGACCGGCACCGGCCACGGCAACGGATCGGGGATGTCGCCGACCTTCTGCAGGAACCCGTCGAGGGTTCCCCACGACGGCGGCACCGGCAGGCGACGTCCCGGGCGTAGATCGAAGACGGGTTCGAGCACCATCCCGCGCACGGCGTTCCCGAACCCGGCCATCACGAGCTGGATCACGATCAGGCTCGCCGTGGCCGCTGCGCTCACGATCCACGCGAGCACCCGGCGTCGGGGCGCGCGCCACACGAGGACGAGCCCGGCGAGCCCGCAGGCGAGGACCAGGTCGAGTCGGAAGAGGAACGCGGTGCCGAACAGGACCCCCGACACTGCGGCGAGCGCCGTTGCGCGACGGTCGTCCGCCGTGGCGCGCGCGTGCAGGCCCACAGCCAGGCCGAGGAGGCCGAGGGCGACGCCACCGGTCCACGCGAACGCCGTCAGCCCCGCGGGCGGCAGCATGATCACCATCGTGAGGAGTGCGCACACGACTGCGACCCGACGGCCCCACCACCGGGCGACGAGGAACGCGCCGAAGGCCACGCCGGCCTGCTGGAGCAGCCCGAACAGGCGTTGGACCTCGAGTGTCGCCCCGAACAGCTTGTAGACGCCGGCGAGGACCCAGAGGCTGCCCGGGCCGTAGAGGTGCAGGAAGTCCTTGTTCGGGACCTCGCCCCGGAGCAGCCGCTCCGGGAACGTGAGCATGAATCCTTCCTCCATGGGTGGCCCGGGGATGCGCAGGAGGGCGCGCAGCGGAACCAGGAGGGCGACCGCGACGATCGCGAGGGCGGCGGCGTCACGCCCGCGGGACCCGAGCGTGAGGCGACGAGGCGCTCCGGCGTGCGTCGTCACCACCGGCTGGAGCCTACTGCGCACGGGCGCGGGCAAGATGGGAGGGTGGACGACGCACAGCGGCGGTTCCCGGGCCGCCAGACGGTCCGGCTCGGCGACGTGACCGGCACCGGCCGGATGCGCCTCGACGCCATCGCCCGCGCGCTCCAGGACGTGGCCACCGACGACGCCGCGGACGTCGGTCTGGCCGACGGTTGGGTGCTGCGCCGGGTCGCGCTCCGGGTCGAGCGGTTCCCCGAGTTCCGCGAGCGCCTCGACTTGGTGACCTGGTGCTCGGGCGTGGCGGCGAGCGCGGCGGAGCGGTGCACGACGCTGGCGGTCGACGGGCGGGTCGTCGTGGACGCAGTGGCCCTCTGGGTGTTCGTCGGGCGTGACGGTCGCCCGGCCCGGCTCGACCGGGAGCGCTTCGCGATCTACGGCATCGCCACCGACCGGCGCATCAGCACCCGGCTGCGCCATCCGGACGGTCCGGGCCTGGCGGGAGACGGGGTGCACCGCCGGGACTGGCGGCTCCGGGCCGCCGACGTCGACGTG
>JBJSXO010000167.1:0-3197 GCA_046086425.1 Actinomycetota bacterium
CGACACCACCACTTCGGGGGTCCCGGTCATGCCCACCTCCTCTATCGCCTCGGCGAGGTCCCATTCCCAGTTCGAGCAGACCGCGAGTTGCAGGCCGCGGGCGCGCAACTCGGCGAGGACGGACGCCGCCTCGGGGTAGGCCTCGAGGACCCGGGTGGACTTCCCGTCCCGCAGCTTCTCGACGATCGCCTCGTACTCGCCGGGGTGGACGTCACAGTCCGCCAGCATCCCGAGGATCCGGCTGCGCTGCCAGCGCTCGTACGCAGCCGCGTCGGCGGAGTGCTCCTCATGGGTCATGCCGTCGTGCTCGCTCTCGAACCACCAGCGCCGGCGGACCTCCTCGGGGAACTCGTAGCCGTGCTCGGCGAGCACTGCGTCGATGCCCAGCCAGTGGGTGGCGTGGCCGAGCGTGCCGTAGAAGTCGAAGATCACCGTGGTGAACCGGCGGGGTTCGGGCAGGGGTGAGGTCACGTCCCCATTGTCGCAGCCGACGGTGTCGTCCGGCCCCGTATGCGGTCGCCGTCGGTGGGGACGCCGTCGGGCCAGTCGACCCGGATCCGAACGAGTTCCATCGGCGCGTCGACGTTCTTCAGGGCGACGGGGCCCATGGACTCCGCCGGCGGGGGTTCGTCGAGGGCCTGGTACATCGCCACCGGCATCACGATGTCGCCCGACCCCGCCTGCCCGCACATGCGGCTGCCGATGTTCACGGTGTCCCCGACCACGTCGTACTGACGGCGCTTCCCGCCGCCGACGTGGGCGGCCACGACCTCACCGGTGTTCATCCCGATCCCGAGGTGCACCGGCGGGATCCCCATCTCCGCCAGTTTCTCGTTGAGGATCGGGGTGTGGCGCTGGATCGCCATGACGCACTCGAGGGCGACCTGGGGGTGGTGCTCGACCGGGAGCGGCGCGCCGAACACGGCGAAGACCTCGTCGCCGACGAACTTGAGCACGGTGCCGTTGTGGTCGAGCGTGATGTTCGTGAGTGCGTCGTAGAACTCGTTGAGCATGACCCGCACCTGCTGGGGGGTGAGGGCGGCCGACGTCGCGGTGAACCCGCGGACGTCGCAGAAGAAGAGACTCACGTCGAGACGCTCACCCTCGGCGGCCTGTTCGGCTCGCCCCTCGTCCACGAGCTGCTGGGCGACGGTGGCGGGGACGTACTGCGCAAACAGCCGGGAGACGCGCCGTCGGTGTCGGGTCTCGGTGAAGTACCGGAACATGAAGGCCGCGGCGAAGGTGATCACCATCATCCCGTACGGGTACACCAGGTCCAGAATCCGACCGTGGTCGAACTGGTAGGCGACGGCGAACAGGTACACGACGCCGAGGCCGAACGCGACGAGCGGTGAGAGCCACACGGGGAGGAAGAGCACTGCGAGGGCAACGAGGAAACACAGCAGCGCGATCACGAACACGACCGAGGCGTTGCTCGCGACCTCGAGGGTCGACGCCGTGAGCATGGTGTTCGCAGCGTTGGCGTGGATCAGCACTCCGGGCAGGCCGCGCGACTTGTCGATCGGCACGTCGAAGTTGTCGCGGGCGCTCTCGGCCGTGGCGCCGATGAACACGATCTTGCCGGCGAATCGCTTCGGGTCCACCGTGCCGTCGTAGACGTCCCGGGCCGAGACCACGCTCTGCCGCCCGGGGGAGCCGTCGAGGCCCCGGGCGAAGTTGATCCGCATCTCGGCGGCACCCTCGGTCGGCACGAAGCGGCCTCCCGCCTGTACGCCGTCGGCGCGCACGACTGGTTGGGCCTGGGCCTGCCGGGCCGCGAGCACCGCGGCCAAGGACAGTGACGGGACGAACCGGCCGTCGGTCGTCTCGACCACGAGGGGCACCCGCCGCACCACGCCGTCGTCGTCGGCGGTCGACACGATCACGTGGGCGGTGGTGGTCGCCGCGCCGTCGAGGGCCGGTGTGGGGGGGTAGGTGGGGTCGATCGTCTGCAGCCCGCGGTCGTCGGCCCGGCGGTCGAGATTCCCGTCGACACCGAGGATCGATACCGCGCCGGACTGGTTCAGGGTGCGCAGCGCGTCGGCGAAGTCGGCGGTCTCGGCCGCCTGGTTGGGGCGCACGGGGGAGTTCTCGGACGACGAGTAGAAGGCGACGTCCCAGACCACGACGGCGGCACCGGCGGCGGCCAGCTGCCGGGCCAGTCGGGCGTGCACGGAGCGGGGCCACGGCGGCGCGCCGAACCGGATGAGCGACGGCTCGTCCATGCCGACCACCACGACGCCGGGGTCGGTCCGGGCCGACGGGAAGAAGCGGTCGACCGAGCGTTCCTGGAAGCCGGCGAAGAACCCGTTGCCGAGCAGCAGCGCGGCGACCCCTGCGGCGATCCCGGCCAGCACGCCCGCCGCCAGGACCCGGCGCGCCAGACGCCGTCGGTTCACGATCCGCAGGTCACAAGAGGGACAGCGGTCCCACGGTGAGGGCCTGGGCGTCGGCCGACGGCCCGGTCGTCGAGGTCGTGACCTGCTGGGTCGCGACGTCCTGGGTCGCGACGTCCTGGGTCGGGATCTCCTGGGTCGGTACCTCGGCGGACGCCGATCCGACGACGGCGACACCGAGGACGGCCGCCACGAGGAGGGCGGCGAGGGCGGCGGGAAGCCGGGGTCGGGCGAGGCGGCGAGTCGCCGTGCGAGTCATCGTGCGCCCCTCTCGTCAGCGGTTGGCGTCGAAGGCAAAGGTAGCCGTCCCCGCCTGGCACTGGCCGGTCGCCCCGGCGATCTGGGTGGCGGTCTCGGTCACGGTGCCGGACAGTCCGGTGGCCCGCCACGCCCCGTTGTCGAGAACCGCCGCCACGGTGATGAAGCTGATGATCGTCGAGTTCCGGAGTCCGCCGGGCACCGAGATCGTCCCGTCGGCGAGCAGGCAGTCCTGGGTCCCGAGATCGGGCTCCTCGGCGCTGTAGACGCCGTCGACGTAGGTGACGGGCAGGGTCCGGGTCCCGTTGGCGGTCTCGGCGGTGAGGGTCAGCACGCACGGGTCCACGGTGCAGTCGCGGGTGAGGACGTAGGTCCGGCTGAGCTGACCGGTGAGGTTCCGGAAGCCCCCGGGATCGGTCACCGTGAGCGTCACGGCCCAAGATCCCTCGATGCTGGCTGCCTTGAGGTCGTCGGCGGTCGGGAGGACCGCAGTGTCGACGAGGCCGGTGGCGACGTCGGCGCCGAGGTTCCCCGCGATCCACT
>JBJSXO010000168.1:0-9261 GCA_046086425.1 Actinomycetota bacterium
CTGAGGAGCAGACCACGTGGACTATGCGCACAATCAGTATCCTCGCTGGTGGGTTCGCCCGGCACGGAGCGGGATTTAGAGTCGCAATTTAGGGTGGCGACCTCACGACCTTAGGCAGTAGTCGCCACAAGTGGCATTGCCCTCCAGTCTCGGCCGTAGGGGTGTACCGACGCCGCTGGCCTCGCATGGCCGTTGGCAGGAATGGCCACGCGCAGTCCACCATCTACGGGTGAGACCCCATGGCACCGGCGAGCCCGTCGACGAGTTGCAGCAGGCCTGCCCCCGCGTGCTCCGGATCTATCACTCGGGTGTGGTGGGGGCGTGGCGGGAGCGTGACCGCGTGCTCGCTGCGGCCGGGGCCCAGATGTCCCTGGCGTGCGCCACCGAGTGGAACGAGGGGGGCCGCGCCGTCCGGGCCGAGCGAGTCCCGGGCGACCCGGAGCTGTATCCCGTCCGTACCCTCGGCCGGCATCCCAACCTCTTCGCGTACCACCCGATCGCGTTGTGGCGGGCCTTGCGCGCCCGGCCCATCGACGTGCTCGACATCCACGAGGAGCCGGTCAGCGTCGCCGCGGCCGAAGTGCAGGCGCTCGCCTGGCTCGCGGGATACCGCGGGCCGTTCTGTCTCTACTCGGCGCAGAACATCGAGAAGCGCTACCCGCCTCCCTTCCGGTGGATGGAGCGGATCGCACTTCGGCGAGCCTCGGCAGTGCACGTGTGCAACGACGCGGCGGGTGAGATCCTGCGGCGCAAGGGCTTTCAGGGGGCGATCGTCAACCTCGGCCTGGGCGTCGACACGGAGCACTTTGCGCCTGAAGGCGAGCCGGGGGATGTGCCGTCAGGTGGCGGGGCCCGCATCGGCTACGTGGGGCGGATCGAGATACGCAAGGGTGTGCTCGTGCTAGCCGGAGCCATTGCGCAGACGCCCGATGTGACCCTCGAAGTCATCGGCGACGGCCCCGACCGCAGTGCGCTCGACGCCGAGATCGACCGCCTCGGCATTGCAGACCGGGTGACCGTCACCGGCTTCGTGGCGCACGACGATCTCCCGGCGCGGTACTGCAGCTTCGACCTGGTGGTGGTCCCGTCGTTGGAGACTCCCCGCTGGATCGAGCAGTTCGGCCGTGTTGCGGTGGAGGCGATGGCCTGTGGCGTGCCGGTCGTTGCGTCGGACTCGGGATCACTGCCCGAAGTGGTGGGCGATGCAGGGGTTCTCGTTCCCCCGGGCGATGTTGTGGCACTCAGCAATGCACTGAAGGAACTGGTGGCCGATCCAGGCAAGCGATTGCACCTCGGGCGTGCCGCGCTCCGCCGCGCAGCGCATTGGTCCTGGGGCGCCATCGCGGAGCGACAGTTTGCCCTCTACTGCGGAATGCTCGATGACGCGACCTGACGTCGTCATCGTCACTCACGAATCGGCGAACGAGATTGTGCAAGCCATCGGCACGTTGCCCCAGGTGACTTCGGTCCTGGTAGTTGACAACGCGTCGCGTGACGACTCCGCCACATTGGCTGCGGCTTCAGGCGCACTCGTCGTCACCAATGTGGTGAACGAGGGGTTCGCGGCGGCGGCGAACCAGGGTGCACGGCTCGGCCACGCGGACTCGATCCTCTTCCTCAATCCCGATGCCGTGATCTCGACGGAGACGCTCGACCGGCTGGTGAAGGAACTGGAGGCCGATCCGGGTGTCGCAGTGGTCTCGCCCCAACTGCGCGGCCTCGACGGCCGGGCGCAGCGGGTCGAATGGCCGTTCCCATCGGTATGGGGCGCCTGGCGTGAAGCCGTGGGGTTGCACCGCGTATGGCCACCATCGGACCATTCCACCTTCGTCATCGGTGCGTGCTTCCTCGTGCGGCGCTCGGTATTCGAGGAGCTCGGCGGCTTCGACACCCGCTATTGGCTCTACGGCGAGGAGACCGATCTCTGCCGGCGGGCGATCGACGCCGGGTGGCGGGTCGCAATAGCGCCCGACGAGTGGGCAACCCACGTCGGGGGCGTGAGCCGGGGTACGGCCCCGAGGCTGGCTGCCGAGCACTTCGAGCGCGGTGGGGAGCGCTTCGTCGCCGACCGGGGTGGCGCCGCTGGCCTCATCGCATACCGGGTGGCCAACGTCTTCGGCGCGGTGATCCGGTCGGTGCTGCCGGGGGACCGGGCACGGCGCGACGTCCATCGGGCGCGGTTGGCCCGCACGCTCCGGGTGCTCGCCACCACACCGATGGCGGTTCCCCTTGACAGCCCGGCCACTGCCGCACCGGGCTCCCTCGTGGTGTGCTCCCTCGAAGCGTGGGACGAGGTGTGGCGCCGGAACCAGTTCCTCATTCGTGAGCTGCTGGCGACGGACCCCCATCGGCGCGTCCTGCTCGTCGAGCCGGCCTTCGACTGGATGCACGAGCTGCGACATACGCCGCGCACGCGACGGCGTCGACGGGGGCTTCGCCCTGTCACCCCCGACGGCCGGGTGCTCGCTCTTGAGCCGGGCAAGGTCGTACCCCGGATGCTCGGTGGCTTCGCTGATCGGTCCCTGTGCCGTCAGATCACCCGCGCCTGCGCGCGTGCCGGTCTCGCGGCTCCCACGCTGTGGATCAACGACGTCGCCTACGCGGGCCTCACGGCCACCGGATGGCCGACGGTCTACGACACCACCGACGACTGGCTCCTTGCCGGCGGACCGGATCGCCGCCGTGCCCGGCTGGCACGGTCCGAGCATCGGGTGCTGCGCGCAGCCGATGCCGTGGTGGTGTGCTCCGACGCGCTGGCCGAATCACGTCGACCGGCCCGTCCCGACCTCGTGCTGATCCCCAACGGGGTGGACGCCGGGCACTTCGCCCGACCCCAGCAACGCCCAGTCGACCTTCCCGACACACCGGTCGTGGTGTACGTGGGCACACTGCACGAGGACCGCCTCGACGTGGACCTGGTGGAGGAGCTCGCGCACGCAATGCCGGACGTCGGGATTGCGCTGGTCGGACCCAATGCGCTCGGGAGCCGCTCCGATGCCCGATTGCGTGCCTGCCCGAATGTCATGCTCCTCGACGCTCGGCCGTACGAGTCGGTTCCTGCGTATCTCCAGCATGCCGACGTGATCGTGATCCCGCACGTGGTGTCGCCGTTCACCGAGAGCCTCGACCCGATCAAGGCCTACGAGTGTCTTGCGGTGGGCCGGCCGACCGTGGCGACGGCGGTGGCCGGGTTCCGCGACCTCCCACTGCCGATTCGCACGGTGATGCGGCAGGACTTCGTCGCCGCCGTGCGCGTCGCGCTCACCGACCCGAACGGGAGCCCGCCAGTCGAGGTGCCATCGTGGGAAGACCGGGCGCGGTCGTTTGCTTCCGTGCTCGAACGCGCCGAGCAGTCACGGGCCGGGCACCCACCTCGGGTGCGCGTCGCGTACCTTGGCCACACTGCTGTGCTGTCGGGCGGCGAGTTGGCCCTGGCTCGGCTGATCCTTGCACTCGATCACGTGGAGCCATTGGTCGTGCTCGGTGAGGACGGCCCACTCGTCGCTCGGCTGCAGTCCGCAGGGTTCCGAGTGGAGGTGATGCCGCTGCCCGAGCGCACTGCGCACCTGCACCGCGACCGTGTACGGGGTACGCACCTTCCCGTGGTGTCGGTGATCGACTCACTCCGCTACGCGTGGCGTCTGCGTCGCTGGCTTTCCGATGAGCAGGTCGATGTGGTCCACACCAACTCGCTGAAGGCCGACCTCTACGGTGGTCTCGCCGGCCGGCTTGCCGGGGTGCCGGTGGTCTGGCACGTGCGGGACCGGATCGCATCCGACTACCTGCCGTCGGCCGCAGTGGCACTGATGCGCGGCCTCGCCCGGGTGCTCCCGTCGGCGATCATCGTGAACTCGCGCGCCACGGCCGTGACGCTGGCGCGATCCGGGGCGACCGTCATCCCGAGCCCGCTCGAGACCAACTCCGCACCAAGTGCGCGGGTCACGGTCGTGCCTGATGTCGCACCCACGAAAGAGGGACGATGGCCGCCCGCGCCCCGGCCGTTCACCGTCGGCCTGGTGGGACGGCTCGCACCCTGGAAGGGCCAGGATCTCTTCCTGCGAGCGTTTGCCGTGGCGTTCCCAACTGGCGACGCTCGCGCTCGCATCGTGGGTGCCGCGCTGTTCGGTGAGGACGACTGGGCCGCCCGGCTGCCGGCCCTCGCCGCCGAGCTCGGGATCGCCGACCGGGTCGACTTCGTGGGCTTCACCGACGATGTGCGCAGTGAGTACGCGCGCATCGACGTGCTGGTACACGCCTCGACCGTGCCCGAGCCGTTTGGGCAGGTGGTGGTGGAGGCCATGGCCGCAGGCGTACCCGTGGTCGCAGCCAACGCGGGCGGCCCGGCCGAGGTGGTGACCGCCGGGGTGGACGGGATCCTCTACCCCATGGGTGACGTCAATGCCCTGGCCAGCGCGCTCCGCTCGCTCGCCGACGACCTCGCCTTGCGGCGCAGCCTGGCCGCCGCGGGCCAGCGCCGCGCCGAGGACTTCACGGCCGAGCGCATCGCGCCCCAGGTGATGCAGGTCTACCGACGCGTGCTCGCGCAGCGGCACATTCGCGGCAGAAAGGCACGATCCCGGCGCTGACGCGGCGAGTGTCAGTGGCAACCCACGAGGCGGCGTCGGCCGAACCCGCACGGGGTGTCCCGTCGGGCCATCATCGTCTCGGCCGTGACCTCGGTGGCCATCGTGCACGACTACCTCACCCAGCGCGGGGGCGCCGAGCGGGTGGTGCTCGCGATGGCCGAGGCGTTTCCCGACGCGCCGGTGTACACGGCGGTCTACGACCCTGACGCAACCTTCCCCGAGTTCGCCGCATGCGACGTGCGGCTGCTGTGGACCGATCGGGTGCCGGGCTTGCGCGCCGACCACCGCCGCGGCCTCCCGCTCTACCCGCTTGCGTTTTCGCGGACGGTGATCGACGCCGAGGTGACCCTGTGCTCGTCGTCCGGCTTCGCCCACGGGGTGCGGGCCACCGGCACCAAGGTCGTGTACTGCCACACCCCGGCCCGCTGGCTCTACGACGAGGCCGACCTATACCTCGCCACCTGGCCGGTGCCGGTGCGGCTGGCCACCCGGGTGGCCGGCGGGCCGCTGCGGCGCTGGGACCGCCGGGCCGCCCGCAGTGCCGACGTGACATTGGCCAACTCCACCGTGGTGCGTGAGCGTATCGCCCGCCACTACGGCATCACCGCCGAGGTGCTCCCGCCCCCGGTGGTGATCGATACCGACGGGCCGCAGACCCCGGTGCCGGGGCTGGCCCCGGGGTTCCTGCTCGTGGTGGGCCGATTGCTCGCCTACAAGCACGTGGATGCAGTGGTGGCCGCGGCGGCCCGGATGCGTGAGGTGGACTTCGTGGTGGTGGGCGACGGGCCGGAGCGGGATCGGATCGCCGCTGCGGCCGGGGCCAACGTGCACCTGCTCGGCACCCGGCCCGACGCCGAGCTGCGCTGGTGCTACGCCCACTGCGCCGGAGTGGTCTCGGCCAGCCACGAGGACTTCGGACTCACTCCCGTTGAGGGAACCGCATTTGGCAAGCCCGCCGCCGTGCTGCGCCGGGGCGGATTCCTCGACACCGTGGTCGACGGTCGCACCGGGGTGTTCTTCGACGCACTCGAGCCGGCCGCAGTGGCGGCGTCGTGCCGCGTGCTGCTCGACCGGGACTGGGACACCGACGCGCTGCGTGCGCACGCGGCTCGTTACTCCAACTCGGCGTTCGTCGACGGGTTGCGCAGAGTGACCGATGCCGACGTTGCGTCGGTCGCGCGGGCGCCGTAGGTGGGCGGGTGGACGAATGGTGACAGCGGTCACTGATGCAAGGTGCGGTCCAAGCGTGATGTGATACTACTGATCAGTTAGCCAACACTGACGGGACACAAGTGACCAAATGGTCATGAACCGATTAGTGCACGGGGCCACACGACGGGGCGGGTGGCCCGAGTAAGTGCCGGGCCCCCGGGGTGGCGCATGTCGATCCAGGAAGTCGATCCGAGCCTGCGGGACGCGCTGACGCGCGCGCGCCCCGACGGCCGGGCCCCGGCCGACATCCGTGTGGTCCACGGGGCCGAGCCGCCTGCCGGGCCGGCGATCGCACCCACGCCCCCGTCACGCTGGTGGACCCGGCGCGCGGTGGCGATCGACGTGGTGGTGGCGCTCGCCACGGTGATGCTGGCCGAGGCGCTGCGCTTCGGCACCGTGGTGCCGGTCGACCAGCCGATCTCCTACCGCGTGGTCGGGCCCCTCATCGCGATCGTGTGGATGGTGGCGCTGGTGTGCTGCGGGGCCTACGACCGCAAGGCGTTCCTCTTCGGGGTGGAGGAGGCGCGTGCCATCGTGAAGGCCAGCGTGGCGCTGCTCGCCACGGTGGGCGTGGTGTTCTTCCTGCTGCGCATCGGCCTCTCGCGTGGGTTCCTCGGCGCCTACATCCCCGCGGTCCTGGTGTTCACCGCGCTCGGGCGCTGGCCCCTGCGGGCCGCCTTCCGGCGCCGCCAGCGCGCGGGCATCGGCCAGCGCCAGGCCGTGGTGGTGGGCCCGGCCGCCGAGGTGGACCGCCTCGTGGCCAGCCTCACCCGGCGCCCGGGGGCCGTGGCGGCGGCCGCGGTGGTCACCAACGACGGCGCCGACGCCGCGCTCGGCGACCTGCGGGCCCGCCTCGAGGACCTCGCCGGCATCGGCGCCTACGACCTCATCATGCGGGCCGGGCACCCCACCGACGAGGAGACCTGGACCCTCGCCGACCTCGCCGGCCACCTCGGCGTGGACTTCGCCATCGCCCCCTCGCACGCCAGCGACGCCAACCTCGTGTTCAGCTACGTGCCCCTCGGCACCACGCCGATCCTCCTCGTGGAGCCGCTCGCGCTGCGCCCCGAGCAGCGGGTGATTAAGGCGATCGCCGACTGCGTGCTCGGCGTGGCTGCGCTCGTGGTGGCCCTGCCGCTGATGGCCGTGGTGGCGCTGACGGTGCTCGTGCGCGAGGGCCGGCCGATCCTGTTCAGCCAGGAGCGCGTGGGCCTGCGGGGCGAGCGGTTCCGCATCCGCAAGTTCCGCACCATGACGGTGGACGCCGAGGCCCGCCGGTGCGAGGTCGAAGACGCCAACGAGGCCAGCGGTCCCCTGTTCAAGATCCGCAGCGACCCCCGGGTCACCCCGCTCGGGGCGTTCCTGCGCCGGTGGTCGCTCGACGAGCTGCCCCAGCTCTTCCAGGTGGTGACGGGGCGCATGTCGCTGGTGGGACCGCGTCCGCCGCTGCCCTCCGAGGTGGCGACGTACGACGAGCGGGTGGCCCGGCGCCTGCTGGTGAAGCCCGGCCTCACCGGGCTCTGGCAGGTGGACGGCCGCTCGAACCTCCCCTGGGACGAGGGCGTGTACCTCGACGTGATGTACGTAGACCACTGGAGCCCGCTGCTCGACGCCGCCATCCTCGCCCGCACGGTGCGGGCGGTGCTGCGCCGTGACGGCGCCTACTGATGCCCGGGCTCTCCGGCGGACCGCAGTGGGCGACGGCGAGCCGTAGGTCTCGGCCTACGACAGTGACGGGCGGCACTGATTCCGGCCCGAGTGGTCTCCTGGTCGCAATTGCCTCCATCATGTCGCAGCGCCACCCGACGACGCCTGTACCCCCCGAGGTTCGTGGCGCTGCCCGATGCCGAGTCCTCGATGTCTGAGAACGCGGATCTCCAGCGCTACCTGGCCGCCCTGCGCCGACGCGCCTGGGTGGTGGCCCTCATCGCGCTCGTGGTCGCGGCCACCGCCGGCGGGCTCTCGATGCTCCAGCAGAAGGTCTACGAGGCCCGGGCCGACGTGCTCGTGGGCCGGGCGATGTCGTCGTCGGCGGACTTCACCAACCTCGGCATCGACGGGGCCCGCAACCTCCAGACCGAGATCAACGTGCTCCAGAGCCGTACCGTGCGCACCGCTGCCGCGGAGGCGCTCGGGCACGAGCCCTCGGTGCGGATCTCCTCATCGGACCAGTCCGACGTGGTGTCGGTGATCGCGAGCAGCACCGACCCTCGCCATTCCGCGCGCGACGCCGACGTGTACGCGCAGGCCTACGTGGACTACCGGCTGCGCAACACCGTGGCCACCTTGGTGCGCGCCGGGCAGCAGGTGTCGGCCCAGATCGCCTCGATCGACGCGCAGCTCGCCGCGCTCCCGCCCGGCGGCTCGGTGCAGCGCAGCACCCTCGAGTCCCAGCGCGCCTACCTCGCCGGCCAGCAGAACGAGCTGCAGCTCGCGCGGGGCCTCGCCGACTCGGGCAGCGCGTCGGTGCTGGCCCAGGCCGAGGTGCCCTCGGTGCCGGTGTCGCCCCAGCCCAAGCGCAACGCGCTCATCGGCCTGATCCTCGGCTTGATCCTCGGCGTGGCGGTGGCGCTGGTGCTCGACTACCTCGACGACACCATCAAGAGCCGCGCCGACCTCGAGCTGGCGCTGGGTGGGATGGTGCCGGTGCTCGGCGAGATCCCGGTGATGAACGTGACCAAGCGGGGCCGGCGCGACGTGCTCCTGCCCGTGCTCACCGATCCCGGGTCGCTCGCCACCGAGACCTTCGGCATCCTGCGCACTGCGCTCATGTTCCTCGGCGTGGACCGCCCGATCACCGCCGTGCAGGTGACCTCGGCGACCCCCAACGAGGGCAAGACCACCGTGGCCGCCAACCTTGCCGCGTCGCTGGCCAAGGCGGGCAAGCGGGTGCTGCTCGTGGACTTCGACCTGCGCCGCTCGAGCATGCACTACTACTTCGACGTGCCCAACGTGGTGGGGTTCTCCTCGGTGATGGTGGGCGACGTGGTCCCTCGTGACGCCGTGCACGCGGTGGGCCACGACATGTCGCTGCTCTTGCTCACCTCGGGCCCGGTGCCGCCCAACCCTGCGGAGCTGCTCGCCTCGCCGAAGGCCATCATCGTGCTCGAGGAGCTCGAGAAGCTCGTGGACGTGGTGGTGATCGACAGCCCGCCGGTGCTGCCCGTAGCCGACGCGATCACCATCGCGAGCCTCGTGGACATGACCGTGCTCGTGGCCCGGGGCGGGCAGTCGTCGCGCCGATCGGTGCAGCGGGCCCTGCAGATGCTCGCCGCGGTGGACGCACCGGTGGTGGGCGCGGTGCTCAACGCGGTGTCGCCCGACGCCGCGGGCTACGGCTACGGCTACGGCCGCTACGCCTACCGGTCGCGCCGCGGCGAGGAGGGGAGCGCCACGCCCGTGGAGGTCGTAGCGGAGCCCGCCGCCACCGGGCGGGCCGGACGCAGCCGTCTCTGGGACCGGG
>JBJSXO010000169.1:0-7112 GCA_046086425.1 Actinomycetota bacterium
CCAGTGGGCGGGCGGGAGGCCGAGGGGGCTCGTCCCCACGTCGCGGCCGTACCAGAGGAGGTGGCGGCGGCGGACGAAGTACCAGAAGCCACCACGGCGCTCGTAGGTGTCGCGGTACTGGATCGCCTGCACCACCCACCGGTCGCCGACCTGGATCTCGCCGCGGCAGTACACGACCCCGCGGGCGTGCTCGGCGTCGTAGAACTCGATGACGTGGGTCCCGACGTCGAGGATCGTCACGCCTACGTCGCGCAACGAGCGGTCGAAGAACTCGCGCAGCGCAGCCCGCCCGACCGCGTCCTGACCGACCTGCACGTCCTCCACGAACAGGGCAACGAGCGCGTCGAGGTCACGCGTGTCGGTAGCGACGGCGTACCGCGCCGCGAGCTGACCGATCTCGGCGTAGGCGAGGAGCCGCTCGACCGCCTGGTCGTGCTTTCCCATCAGCCGCCCCGTCCCCTGCGGGCCCGTCGGCGCATCATCTCGCGAGCGCCTCCCGGACGATCGTCTCACCGCGCGCGGTGTCCTCCTGCAGGAAGAAGTGCCCGCCGGGAATCGTGTGGAGCGTGGTCCCGGCGGCGTCGGCCTGGGCCCCGAACCAGGGGCCCGGCAGGTACGACGCGTCACCCCGGAACACCGACACCCGCCCGGCCATGGCCGCGTGTGCTCGAAGGCCACCACCGCACCACCGGACTCCGACGTCACCTCGAACACCGACGCCTCGGTCTCGGGGGCGCAGGCCAGCTCGACGCTCCCGTCGGCACGGTCGCGGAACCCCCAGCGGAGGTAGGCCTCGAGCGCCTCGGGGGCCACCGCGTCGAACGGCGGGCGGCTCGAGTAGCGCGCCCGTACCGCCTCGCGGTCGGGCCACACCGCCCGCCGGGCGCGCGCAAGGTCGGCCATGAAGTTGCTGGTGCCGCCTTCGCCCGGGCGGGCCCCCGCTCGGAAGGCGTGCGCGTCGAAGGCGATGCCCTCGCACAGCACCAGGTGTCGCATCGATCCGGGTCGGAGCTGGTCGACCACGGCACCGACGCCGCCACCGAGGGACTCCCCCACGGCGCAGAACATGTCCACGCCGAACGCGTCGAGCACGGCGACGACGTCCGCGGCCATCGGCACGAACTGCAGGCCGGCCCGGCCGTGCGGCAGATCGGAGCCCCCGTGCCCGCGCAGGTCGACGCCGATGACCCGGTAGGTGTCGGTGAGCCGTCGCGCCAACGGGTCGAAGAACCCGGCGCACAGCCCGTTGGGATGCAGGAGCAGCAGAGGCTCTCCGACCCCGCCCCAGTCCAGGGCGACGTGCCGGAGACCGTCGTGCTCGATGACGACCGGGTGCGGGTCGGCAGGAATCGAGCTACACCGGCTCGGCCGCGAGGATGCTCCCGAGCTTGAGCAGCTGCGGCGTGGCCCCGCCCAGGGTCAGCTCCAGCTTCTTCGCCAGCAGGAAGTACCGGTGCAGCGGGTAGTCCTTGTCGACCCCCATGCCGCCGTGGAGGTGCTGCGCGGCGTGGACGACGCGCTGGCCACCCTCGGCGGCCCAGAACTTCGCCACCGCGACCTCGGCCGACGCGGGGAGGCCCTCGGAGAGCCGCCACACCGCCTGCCAGGTGGTGAGCCGGATCGCCTCGGTATCGATGTACGCGTCGGCGGCCCGCTGACCGACGGCCTGGAAGGTGGCGATCACTCGGTCGAACTGCTCGCGGGTCTTGGTGTACTCGGCGGTCATGCGCAGGGCTTCCTCGCACACCCCGATGGCCACGGCGCACTGCGCCGCGGTCGCCCGCTCGAGGATCCAGGACAGGATCCCTTTGCCCTCGGCCGGGGTCCCGAGCACGTCGGCGTCGGCCACCGCGACACCGGCCAGCGTGACCCGGGCCTCGGGGTCGAAGTTCGTCGTGTCCTGGCGCTCGATCCGCACACCGGGCGCAGCGGCATCCACCAACGCGAGCACGATTCCGTCGTCGGTGCTCGCCGGCACGAGGATCCGCTCGGCGACCAGACCCGCCGGCACGCAGTCCTTGACGCCGTCGAGGACCCAGCCGTCGCCACTGCGCGTCGCCGTCGTGCGGGGCGCTCCCGGGTCGGCCCCGAACTCCACGAGGGCGGCCGTCACGAGCGACTCGCCGGCGGCGAGGCGGGGCAGGTACGCGCGCTGCTGGGCGTCGGTGCCGAACCGCGCGATCGGCAGGCTCCCGAGCACCACCGCAGCGAGGTAGGGCACCGGCGCGACCGTGCGGCCGACCTGCTCGAGCACGAGGGCGGCCTCGAGGAATCCGTAGCCGAGGCCGCCGTGGGCCTCCGGGACCGCGACGCCGAGGAGTCCGGCAGCCGCGAGCTGCGACCACAGGTCGCGGTCGAAGTGCTCGGTGCCCGCGTCGATCTCCTTCAGCCGCTCGATCGACACCTCGCCCTCGAGGATCTGCTTGGCCAGGCCCTGGAGCTCCTGCTGGGGCTCGTCGAATGCAAAGTCCATTGCTGCTGCTTCCTCGCTAGCGCGGTGCGAGCGGCATGCCGAGACCGAACACGCAGATCAGGTCGCGCTGGATCTCGTTGGTGCCGCCACCGAAGGTCAGGATGATCAGGCCCCGGTACTGATGCTCGAGCCGGGCCTGGAGCTCGACGCCGGGTGCGTCGTCCTTGAGGTACGCGCGCTCGCCCATGATCTCCATGAGCAGACGGAAGGCCTCGATGTAGAACTCCGTACCGAACACCTTGGTCGCCGACGCGTCGGCCGGGTGCAGGGTGTCGGTGGTCGACGCCCACGCGATCTTCCAGTTGAGGAGACGGAGGAACTCGAGCCGGGCGTGCACGCGGGCCAGGGAGAGCTGCACCCACTCCTGGTCGATGACGCGACGACCGTCGGGAAGCAACGTGTTCTGGGCCCACTCGCGCACATCGGTGAGCGAGCGCTCCACGATGCCCGACGAACAGAGGGTGACCCGCTCGTGGTTGAGCTGGTTGGTGATGATCTGCCAGCCCGCGTTCTCCTCGCCGACGCGCATGGTCGCGGGCACCCGGAGGTCCTCGAAGTAGACCTGGTTGATGTTGGACTCGCCCATCACCTGGATCGGCACGACCTTGATCCCCGGCGTGTCCATCGGGATGACGAAGAGCGAGATGCCCTTGTGCTTCTTCGCCTCCTGGTTCGTGCGGACCGCGAGCCAGATGTAGTCGGCGTCGCCGGCGAGGCTCGTCCACATCTTCTGGCCGTTGATGACGTACTCGTCGCCGTCGCGGTCGGCTCGGGTGCGCAGGGCCGCGAGGTCGGTGCCGGCCCCCGGCTCGGAGTAGCCGATGCAGAAGTGGATCTCTCCGTTGAGGATCTTGGGGAGGAAGAACTCCTTCTGCTCGTCGGATCCGAACCGCATGATCGTCGGGCCGACGGTGTTGATCGTGAGCATCGGCACCGGCGCCCCGGCCCGCATGGACTCGTCGAACCAGATGAACTGCTCGACCGGGGTGAAGCCCCGCCCACCCCACTCGGTGGGCCAGCCGACGCCCAGCCATCGGTCCTCGCCCATCCGGCGCACGACCTTGCGCATGGCGGGGCCGACCCCACCCCCGCCGACCAGGCTGGCGCGCACCTCCGGGGTGAGCAGCTCGTCGTAGTAGGCGCGGACCTCCTGGCGGAGTCGCTCCTGCTCTTCGGTCAACCCGATGTACATGTGGACCCCCGAAATGGGTGGACGCCGACGGTTCGGGGCCACGTTACGCGATGGCGGCGCCCGCCGCGCAGTTGACCCCACCCCGGGCCGGGAACGGCCGCCGGGCCGGTGTACCGTTCGGCGCATGAGCCTCGACGACATCGACCTCACCGACCCCGACGCCTACGTCCCGGGGGTCCCCCACGAGTGGTTCGCCCGCCTGCGCGCCGAGGCCCCCGTGCACTGGCACCCGGACCCGGCGTCGACGGGGGGCGGCTTCTGGGCCGTCACCAGCTACGAGCACTGCACGACGGTCAACCGCGACTGGCAGACCTTCTCGTCGATGAAGGGGGCCGTCTACCTCTGGGACCTCCCCGAGGCCGAGCTCGAGCAGCAGCAGATGCTGATGCTGAACATGGACCCGCCGTTGCACACCCGCTACCGGCTGCTCGTGAACAAGGGCTTTACGCCGCGGATGGTGAACGCGCTCGAGCAGCAGATGCGCGAGCGCACGCGCGAGATCCTCGACCGGGTCGGCGAGCGGGGCGAGTGCGACTTCGTGGTCGACGTCGCCGCCGAGCTGCCGCTCCAGGTCATCGCCGACCTCATGGGCGTCCCCCAGGAGGACCGGCACAAGATCTTCGACTGGTCGAACCGGATGATCGGTGGCGAGGACCCGGAGTACGGCCTCACCGAAGAAGACCGGGCCATGGCGTCGATGGAGCTCTACGCGTACTCGTCGGAGCTCGCGGCGTCGCGCAAGATCGACCCGCACGACGACCTCATCAGCATCCTCACCCAGGCCGAGGTCGAGGGAGAGAAGCTGTCGGACCTCGAGATCGACCTCTTCTTCCTGCTGCTGTCCGTGGCCGGCAACGAGACGACCCGCAACCTGATCTCCCACGGGATCCTCGCCCTGCTCGACAACCCCGACCAGCTCGCGCGGCTGCGCGCCGACCGTGAGCTCATGGGCCCGGCGATCGAGGAGATGCTGCGCTGGGGCACGCCCGTGATGAACTTCCGCCGCACCGCGACCCGTGACACCGAGCTGGGCGGGCAGAAGATCGCCGAGGGCGACAAGGTCGTCTTCTGGCACATCTCCGCCAACCGCGACGAGTCGGTGTTCGAGAACCCGTACACCTTCGACATCGCCCGCTCCCCGAACGAGCACATGGCCTTCGGCAGCGGTGGCCCGCACTACTGCCTCGGCGCCAACCTCGCCCGCATGGAGATCCGGGTCATGTTCGAGGAGCTGCTCGACCGCTTCACCGAGCTCGAGCGCATCGGGGAGGCCCCACGCCTGCGCTCGAGCTTCATCAACGGGATCAAGCACATCCCCCTGCGCGTCGCGTAGGAGCCGCGCCAGCGTCGCTCCGGTGCCGCGTCGGCGCCGACAGCCGGTGCTCGTCAGCGGTGCAGGTTGGGCGGCATCGGGAGCCGGGCGATCATGTCGGCGACGAACCGGTCGTGGTCGGCCGCCCGCTCGCGGGTCCGCTCGGCGACCAGGTCCTCGGCCGTGGTGACGAGGAACCGGTCCGCGGCCACGGCGTCGCAGACCCGCGTCGCGACCTCCTCGGGGGCGACCGGTGCCGGGAGCTGGATCTCCTTCATCCAGGTCGAGGGGTCCTCGACGCCGACGAACCGGGCGGTCTCACCCAGGTTGGTGTCGACCAGGCCGGGGCACACGAGGGACACCCCCACGCCCAGCGGCCGTGTGTACAACGCGAGCGCCTCGGTGAACCCGGCCACCGCGAACTTCCCGGTGATATAGGGAATCGTGTCCCAGGCGTAGGCGAACAACCCGGCGAGCGACGCGGTGTTGACGACGTGCCCGCTGCCCCGCTCGAGCATGTGGGGAAGAAAGGCGCGCACGCCGCGGATCACGCCGTAGAGGTTGACCTGGAGGATCCAGTCCCACTCGGCCATCGTCATCGTCTCGGGCGGGCCCGCGGCGACGACGCCGGCGTTGTTCATGAGGATGTCGACACGCCCCATCTCCTCGAGGGCCTCGTGGCGCAGGTGCTCGACCTGCTGGTCGTAGGCGACGTCGCAGCGGACGGTGAGCACCCGACCACCCGCCGCCTCGATCTCGACCCGCAGCGTCTCGAGCCGCTCCTCGTGGACGTCGGCGGCCACGACCGCGGCGCCGCGCCGGGCGAGCTCGTGCGCCGTGGCCCGCCCGATGCCGCTCGCCGCGCCGGTGACGACGGCGACGGCACCGTCGATCTGCGTCACGACCCCGCCACGAGCGGCCACAGGGGGTCGGCGCCGTAGGCCCCGGCGGCGAAGGCGCCGTAGTCGGCACCCTTGCGCAGCGACTGACCGCCGTCGATCGAGATGGCCTGCCCGGTGACGTAGGCGGACTCCGGTCCGATGAGGAACCGGACGAGCGTGCCGATCTCCTCGGGTTGGCCCACCCGGCGCAACGGGATCTCGGCGAGGTAGGAGTCGAGCACCGGGCTCCCGTCGGTGATCGCCCCCATGATCTCGGTGGCGACCACGCCGGGGAGGACCGAGTTGACCCGGACCCCGGCGCCGCCGAGCTCGTCGGCGGCGACCCGCAGCAGGTGGTCCATCCCCGCCTTGCCCGCGCCGTAGGCGCCCATGAAGCGGAACGTGTCCCGCCCGGCGTGAGAGGAGATGCCGACGTAGGAGCCCCGCCCCGACGCGGCGAGATGCGGGGCGCTGTGCTTGAGGGTGAGGAAGGCACCGATCACGTTGAGGTCGATGGTGGCCCGCACCGCCTCGACGTCGGCGAGGACGAGCGGGCCGAGGTGCCGTGAGCCGCCGGCGTTGCCCACCACGCCGTCGAGCCGGCCTCCGCCGTGCTCGACCGCGGTGGCCACCGCGCGCTCCATGTCGGCCTCGGCGGTGACGTCCGCGCCGACCCAGGCCACCGCGCCGCCCGCGGCGGCCAGGCGCGTCGCTGCCGCCTCCAGCGTCGCCTCCGTGCGGCCACAGATGGTGACCGCCGCGCCGTCGGCGAGCAGCGCCGCTGCGCACGCTTCGCCGATGCCCGTGCCGCCTCCGGTGACCAGCACCGAGTAACCGTCGAGTGAACCGTTGCCCACGCTCATGTCCGCCTCTGTGTCCGGGAACGAGGCCGTCATGTTCGCACCTCGCCGGGGCCGTGCCCACTCAGCCTGTCCGCTCGACCCGCCCGACCGGGATGTGGCCGGGATGTCAGGATGGGCCCATGCGCGAAGCCCCGACCCCCACTCCGGTGATCATCGAGGCAGCGATCAACGGGGCGAGCACCAAGGACCGCAATCCCAACACCCCGGTGACGCCAGAGGAGATCACCGCCGACGCGCTGGCCTGCATCGACGCCGGGGCCACAGTGGTGCACAACCACATCGACCGGGTCATGCTCCCCGGCGAGGAGGCGGCCGCCCGCTACCGGGAGGCTTGGGACGCGATTCTTGCGGTCCGGCCCGACGCGCTCCTCTACCCGACCACGAACTTCGG
>JBJSXO010000170.1:0-4225 GCA_046086425.1 Actinomycetota bacterium
ACTTGCCCACGTTGGGCCGGCCGACGATGGCGACCACCGGGCGGGCTGCGGCGCTCACGGGTGTGTCCACCCGGTCAGCGCCGCAGCGCGGCGACGAGGGCGGCGCCGTCGGTGGGTACCACCTCGACCGGCCGCGGGAGATCGGCCAACCGGCCGCCGTCGAGGAAGCGGTCCGTGGACAGGACGACGTCGGGAACCAGGTACCGATGGCCCTCGGGCTCGGCGGCGAGGGCCTCAGCAACATCGGACGCGGTGAGCAGGCCCGTGACCGCGATGTTCCCGCCGAAGAACCGGTTGGCCACCGGGACCAGGCGCACCGGTCCCGGGCACACCGACTGCAGCGCAGGCATCAGGGGCGCAAGGACCCGGGCGCCGTACTCGCCGGTGACCAGCGCGACCGGCACTCCGAGCGATGCGTCCGCCGGCGCCGCGCCGCTCTTGCGCGTGCGCGGGGCCCGGTACCCCACCGCCGGCGCACCCTCCACCGACGCGAAGAAGCCCGCGCGGGGGCCGACCCCCACCACCTCGTCGCCGGCAACCGCCCGGAGCACTTCGTCGGTGAAGGTCGCAGCCATCCCGATGCCGTTCTCGTGCTGGGCGAAGGCGTCGTACTCGTCGAGCGGGGGGAACGGCAGGTCGGCCATGAGGTAGTACTCGTCGGCGGCGTACACCAGGCGCCGGCCCAGGGCCTCGAGGAAGCGCGGTTGCCAGCGCTCCACCGTCTCGATCACGCGGCGGCTCTCGGCCGTCGTGTGCGGGCGCATCTCGGGCTCGGTCGAGTAGTCGCTCACGCCGAGCGGCACCACCCCCACCGTCGCCAGTCGCCAGAACCGGTCGAGGATGCCCAGCAGGGTGTCGTCGAGCGCGTCGCCGTCGTTGATCCCGGGGCAGACCACGATCTGGCCGTGCACCTCGACGCCGGCCTCGAGGAGCGCGTCGAGCCAGCGCAGGCTCGTCGCTCCGCGCCGGTTCCGCAGCAGGCGCGCGCGCAGGTCGGGGTCGGTCGCGTGGATGCTCACGTAGAGCGGCGAGAGCCCCTCGGTGACCACGCGCTCCAGGTCGGCCTCGGTGAAGCGGGTGAGCGTGGTGAAGTTCCCGTACAGGAACGACAGACGGTAGTCGTCGTCCTTGACCGAGAGGCTCTTGCGCATGCCCGGGGGCAGCTGGTGGATGAAGCAGAACGGGCAGTGGTTGTCGCACGTGCGCACGCGGTCGAAGACGGGGCCGCTGAGAGCCAGGCCCAGCGGCGCGCCGGCTCCCTTCTCGACCACCACGTGGCGCTCCATGCCGCCGCGCCGCAGCTCGATCTCGACGACGGGCTCGTCGGCCTGGAGCTGGTAGCGGATCACGTCGCGCACGACCTCGCCGTTGACGGTGAGGAGCTCGTCACCAGGGAGGAGCCCCGCGGCGGCCGCGGGCGAACCGGGCGCGACCGCCTCGATGCGGGCAGTCGGCACCCGGAGAGTCTACGGGGCGGCCGCCGAGCACGGCCTCGGTGCTCGGTAGCCTGGCGGCGTGTCCACCGGAGTCCGGCGCCCATGACGAGCCCCGGCGTCGAGCGCGTGCTGCTGGCCGAGTCCCGGGGCTTCTGCGCCGGCGTGGAGATGGCGATCAAGGCGCTGGTCTGGATGGTGCGGGTGTTCGAGCCGCCCGTCTACTGCTACCACGAGATCGTCCACAACCGCCTGGTGGTCGAGCGCTTCCGCGCCCGAGGGGTGGTGTTCGTGGACTCCGTCGACGACGTGCCGTCCGGTGCGCCGCTCATGCTCTCGGCTCACGGGAGTGCCCCGGAGGTCGTGGCTGCGGCCCGGGAGCGCGACCGCTTCGTGGTGAACGCGGTGTGCCCGCTCGTCACCAAAGTGCACCACGAGGCGAAGGTGCGGGCCCAGAAGGGCTACACGATCCTCTACGTCGGCCACGCCGGCCACGACGAGGCCGAGGGGACCCTGGCCGTGGCGCCGGAGGCGATGCGCCTCGTCGAGCACGAGCGCGAGCTCGATGAGGTCCTGCCCGAGCTCGCCCACGACAAGGTCGCGGTCCTGGCCCAGACGACCCTGGCGCTCCACGACTGGGAGGGCATCGTCGACCGCACCCGTGAGGAGCACCCCGATCTCTGGACCGCGTCCCGCGGCGACCTCTGCTTCGCGACCACGAACCGGCAGGCGGCGCTGCGCGTCGTCGCCGAGCGCGCCGACGCCATCGTCGTCATCGGCAGTGCCAACTCGTCGAACACCCTGGCCCTGGTCGAGGTCGCCCGCCGCGCCGGGTGCGACCGGGTCATGCGGGTGGACGGTCCCGACGAGCTCGACGCTGCGCACTTCGAGGGCGTGCGGGTCGTCGGCGTCACCGCCGGGGCCAGCGCCCCCGACGACCTCGTTCGCTCGGTCGTGGCCCGCCTCGACCCCAGCGACGGCATCGAGCCCGTCTACGTCACCGACGAGGACGAGTACTTCCCCCCGCCGCGCGAGCTGCGAGAGCTGCTCCCTGCCCTCGACACCGCCGCCGCCGTGCTCCTCGGCGGCGACCCCGGTCGCGCGCGTGCGCTCGGTGGCGCCTTCATCGACGACCGGACGGTGGACGCCTCAGCCGCGCTCGCCGGGCTCGCCGGCACGGCCTGACCGGTCGGCGCGCCACCCGCGCCGCCGGGCCCGCGCGTCGGCCCACGCTTCCGCGTCGTCGAAGCAGACCTGGAGCCGCGCTCGGAGCTCGGCGTCGAGCGCAGTGATCGCCGAGCGCTTCACCGTGCCCTCGTGGGGTGCCACCGCAATGGGCTCCCCCACCACCACCGTGACCCGCGACCACCACGGCAGGAACCCGTAGAGGATCACGGGGTGCTCGCTGCCCCCGATCCCCACCGGGACGACCGGGACCCCGGCCTTGAGTGCCGCGTAGGCCGTTCCCGACGCGATCGGCCCGAGGACGGGCCCCTCGTGCCGGGTGCCCTCGGGAAAGATCACCACCGGCTCGCCCCCGTGGAGCGCAGCCTCGATGGCCTTGAGCGCGGCACGGTCGGTGCCCGCCCGGTCCACCGCGACCGCGCCGAGCTCGGTGAACACCCAGGTCCAGAACCGCCCGTTGAAGATCTCCTGCTTGGCCATGTAGCGCAGCCGCCGTCGGGTGACCGCCGCGGCGAACGGGATGTCGAGCAGGGAGCGGTGGGACGGGGCCAGGATGTACGCACCCGCGCTCGGGAGACGCTCGCGCCCGCGGACCTGGATGCCGAACAACGCGTAGGCGAGGCCCACGATCACCGTGCGCCAGAACCGGTAGAACATCAGCCCAGCGCCGCCCGGGCCAGTGCGACGACGTGCACGACCACTGCGTCCTTGCCCATCGCGGTGGTGTCGACCACCACGGCGTCGTCCGCAGCCACCAGTGGCGACGCAGCCCGGCCCGAGTCGAGACGGTCGCGCCGCGCGAGGTCACCAGCCACGGCCGAGAGGTCGGTGGTGCGCGCCGCCGCGACCTCGTCCCGCTGGCGACGCCGGGCTCGCTCGCCCTCGCTCGCGGTCAGGAAGATCTTGAGCGCGGCGTCGGGGAACACCACCGTGCCGATGTCCCGTCCCTCCACGACCCCGCCGCCTCGGGTCTCGGCCCATGCCCGCTGGCGGGCCACGAGCACCGCGCGCACCTGCGGATGCGCCGCGACCGTCGACACCGCCGCGGTCACCTCCGGGCCGCGGATCACCGCAGTCACGTCACGACCGTCGAGGCGGACCGAGTCGTCGACGTCGATGGCCAGCGTGCTTGCCAGCACACCGAGCGCGTCGCCGTCGGTGAGGTCGATCCCGCGTTCGAGCGCGGCCTGGGTGACGGCGCGATACATCGCGCCGGTGTCGAGGACCTCGAGGCCCAGGTCGTCGGCCACTGCGCGCGCCACGGTCGACTTCCCCGACCCCGACGGGCCGTCGATCGCGACCACCCGACCCGGGGCGCCACCCCCGCTCACCGCGCGTCACCGCCGAGGGTCCGCAGGTGGGCCGGGAACTCCGGATAGGACACGGCGACCGCGTCCCACCCCTCCACGGTGGACTCGCCCGTCGACGCCACTGCGGCCACGGCCGCGGCCATGGCGATCCGGTGGTCGCCGTGGCTCGTGAACCGGGCGGCGGGCGGCGGCGCGTCACCCCGACCCGCCACGGCGAGTCCGTCGGGCCGGGCTTCGACCGCGACCCCCAGTCGGCCCAGCTCGACTGCCAATGTGGCGATGCGGTCGCTCTCCTTG
>JBJSXO010000171.1:0-3085 GCA_046086425.1 Actinomycetota bacterium
CTCGATCGCGCGATCACGTACCGACCGGCACACCGGGGGGAGGCGCCCGCCGTGGCGCACCCGGGTGGCGGCGCGACGGCGCGCGGTGACCAGGAGCGCGCGCACTCGTCTCGTTCTCGACACCAGGGCCTCTCCCGGTCGCGGAATCGCGATCGTCTCGGTGCGGGTTCGCCGACCCGATCGGGTCGTTCAGTGCATGGGGACGGCGCGCACGATCTTCCCCTCGATCCGGGCGAAGATCTCGTCGAGCGAGTGTCCCGTGATGGTCAATCCGTGATTCTTCTGCCCCACGACGGCGCGGCTGGGATCCGGGGATTGGCGCACGAGCTGGGCCACCGCCGTGGCGAGCTCCACCGTGCCGCAGGGGTAGTTGATCTCGGTGGCGGTCGTCCCCTCGATCCACGCGTGCACGTGCAGGATCGCGTTGACCTCGGGGTGCTCCCGGTAGATCATCCAGTGCTCGATGGCGTCGACCGACACGCGGTTGGGCTTCACCTCGGGCGGGATCGAGAGGATGATCGAGTCCCGTTCGGGCTCGTAGCCCTTCACGAGCAGGACGTCCCGCCCGATCGCGCGCAGGTTGGCTTTGTCGACGCCGCTGGCGCTCATCCAGAACTCCGGACCCCAGTGGGACTCGGTGGGTGGGAGCCGCCGGGCGCTCACGTTGCCGTAGCTCAGGCCGCCGATGCCGTAGAGCAGCTTCACATGGCGGAGGTCGCGCTCGGAGAGGATCTCCTCGATGGGGAAGGCCGCCGGGAGGAGGTCGAGGCCGCCGAGGCGCTCGCCGGCGCGGGTGATCTGCTCGGTCTGCGCGTCGCCACCCCTCAGGTCCGCCGGGAGGTCGGGCAGGAACTCGTTGGCGATGATGAGCCGCGACGTCGCCAGTGGCTCCACCCGCTCGAGCACGGCGGCGAAGAACTTGTCGTCGTCGCCGTGGTGGTCGACGCGGTAGGTCCCCTGCTCGAGGGTCACGAAGGACGCGACCGGGCCGTCCGGCGAGTCGCTCAGGAGCACGGCGAGGTTCGACAGGCCACGCACCAGGAACGGGTAGCCCACCCGCAGGAGGTCGGTGGGTGTCTCGGGCAGGTAGCCGAGCGCGACGACGAACGTGGGGGCGTTCTTGCGCCGGTAGGGCTTCGGGTGCTCGGTGTCGAGGAGGTGCAAGACGACCTGGACCTGGGGACCGGGCGCGTCGAGCTCCGTGTAGCCCCCGTCGCGCATCGCGCGGGCCAGGCCGTCGACCAGCCACGACAATGGGGACGAACCCGGCGCTCCGTTCCGGGCGAAGGTGCGGTCCACGACCCGTCCGCGGTCGGCCACCCCGGTGGCCATGGTCAGCGTCTGTTCGGGGTTCACCGTCATGGTCTCGGCGTGCTCCCTGGCCGGCGGTGGCGCCAGCGTAGGCCGAATCCGGACGGCGGGGGGCGGACTGGCCGCCGGTACGATATGGCCCATGAGCGACATGAAGCCCCGCAGCCGTGAGGTCACCGACGGGATGGAGCGGGCGCCGGCCCGGGCCATGCTCCGGGCGATCGGCATGACCGACGCCGACTGGGACAAGGCACAGGTGGGGGTCGTGTCGAGCTGGAACGAGGTGACCCCCTGCAACATGCCGCTCGACCGCCTGGCCAAGCGGGCCAAGGACGGGGTGCGGGACGCCGGAGGCTTCCCCATCGAGTTCTGCACGATCGCAGTGAGCGACGGGATCTCCATGGGGCACGAGGGCATGCGGGGCTCGCTCGTGTCGCGCGAGATCATCGCCGACTCGGTGGAGTGCGTCATGCACGCCGAGCGGCTCGACGCCATGGTCACCTTCGCCGGGTGCGACAAGAGCCTGCCCGGGATGATGATGGCGGCCGCCCGGCTCAATCTGCCTTCGGTCTTCCTCTACGGCGGCACAATCCTCCCCGGTCACTACAAGGACCAGGCCCTCGACATCGTGAGTGTGTTCGAAGCGGTGGGCGCGTGCGCCGCCGGGACCATCACCGAAAACGAGCTCGGTGAGATCGAGAAGCGCGCGTGTCCCACTGAGGGATCGTGCGCAGGCATGTTCACGGCGAACACGATGGCGTCGGTCGCCGAGGCCCTCGGTCTGTCGCTGCCGGGGAGCTCGTCGGCCCCGGCGGTCGATCGGCGACGCGACGACTACGCGTTCGCGAGCGGACAGGCGGTGATCAACCTGCTCGCGCAGGACATCCGGCCCCGTGACATCCTCACCAAGGAGGCCTTCGAGAACGCGATCGCCATCGGCATGGCGCTCGGTGGCTCTACCAACATGGTGTTGCACCTGTTGGCCATCGCCTTCGAGGCCGGCGTCGCCCTCGATCTCGACGACTTCAACCGGGTCGGCGAGCGGGTCCCCCACATCGCCGACATGAAGCCGCACGGCAAGTTCCACATGACCGACCTCGACCGGATGGGCGGCGTGCCGGTGGTCATGCGCATGCTGCTCGAGGCCGGGCTCCTCCACGGCGACTGCCTCACCGTCACCGGCAAGACGGTGGCCGAGAACCTCGCGGAGCTCGACGCACCCGCGCCCGACGGCGTGGTCGTCCGCCCGTTGACCGACCCGGTCAACGACCGCGGGGGCATCGCGGTGCTGCGCGGGAGCCTCGCGCCGAAGGGCGCCGTCGTGAAGGTGGCCGGCATCGACCACCCACACTTCGAGGGCACCGCCCGGGTGTTCGACGGCGAGGCGCCGGCCATGGAGGCGATCCTGGCCGGATCGATCAACGCCGGCGACGTCGTCGTCATCCGCTACGAGGGCCCCAAGGGCGGACCGGGAATGCGCGAGATGCTCGCGGTCACCGGGGCCATGAAGGGAGTGGGGCGTGGCTCCGACGCTGCGCTCGTCACCGACGGGCGCTTCTCGGGGGGTACCCGCGGCTTCTGCGTTGGGCACGTCGCGCCCGAAGCGGTCGACGGCGGGCCGATCGCGTTCGTGCAAGACGGCGACCGCATCGTCATCGACACGATCCGTCACACCATCGACCTCCTGGTCGACGAGGCCGAGCTCGAGCGCCGCAAGGCCGGCTGGGAGCCGCTCGCACCGCGGTACACCAGCGGCTTCCTCGCCAAGTACGCC
>JBJSXO010000172.1:0-2005 GCA_046086425.1 Actinomycetota bacterium
CGACGGAGCCCCGGACGGCCCCGGCGGCCTCGCCACCTTCATCGTCCCGCGCCTGCGCGACGACGGATCGCCCAACGACTTCCACATCCGCCGGCTGAAGCCCAAGCTCGGCACCCGCGGCGTGCCCACGGCCGAGGTGTCCCTCACCGGCGCGGTCGCCTGGTTGGCGCGCCGGAACCCACCCGACGACACCCACCCCGGCGGCGACGATCGAGGACTCAACACCATGATGGAGATGGTGAACGGATCCCGGTTCGGGGTCGCGCTGATGGGCCTCGGCATCCACCGCCGTTCGTTCCTCGAGTCCGCGATCTACGCCGCGCACCGGGAGCAGTGGGGCCAGCGGATCGACCGGTACCCGATGGTGCGCGAGACGCTCGTCGACCTCCTCGTGGTGCTCGAAGCGGGACTCGCGCTCACCTTCGAGTGTGCAGCGGCGACGCGCACCGCGCCAGACGAGCACGAGGGACGACTGCTGCGGCGCATCCTCGTACCCCTGGCCAAGGTGCGCGCGACTCGGGACGGCCTGGGTGCGGCGATCCAGGGCGTCGAGATGCTGGGCGGCAACGGATACATGGAGGACTGGCCCATGGCCCGTCAGCTGCGCGACGCGCAGTGCCACACCATCTGGGAGGGCACCGAGAACATCTGCGCGCTCGACGTGCGGCGGGCGATCCGCCGCGACGGTGCCGACGTAGCGCTGCTCGCTCGCGTCGAGCGGGCACTCGGTGCAGCCGATCCGTCACCCGTGCTCGCGCCGGCCGTCGACGCCGTGGCGGCGGCGCTCGGGGAGTCCCGCACCGCGCTCGCCTTCCTCGCCGACGCCCCGACCGACGTGCAGCTCCTCCACGCGCGCCGGCTGACCTACCTGCTCGCCGACCTCGTCGCCGGCGCGCTGCTCCTCGACGAGGCCACCTGGGCGCTCCGGAGCCATGGTGACGCGCGCAAGGCCCTGGTCGCCCGGCGCTTCGCGCGCCAGCGCCTCACGTCCGCCCCGGCCCGGGGGATCCTCGACGACGACGGCAGCGTGGTCGAGCACTTCGACGCCATCGTGCGCTACGGCGCGATCGACCCCGCCGACGCCGTGGCGTCATGACCACCCGCATCGCCACGACGGTGTGGCGCCTCACCCCCACGTTGATCGCCGCCCTCGACGAGCACCTCGGCCCCCCCGTCGACGGCTACGTGAACGGCACCCAGACCTGGCTCGCCGACTGCGGTCCCGAGGGCGAGACGCTCGAGTGGCGGCTGCACCCGGTGGCCGGCTTCCGCCCCCCGAAGGGGGTGGGGCCCTACGACCTGTGGGACGACGTGACCGGCTTGCTCGCCGCGGGCGCCGACCCGGCCTCACTGTCGCTCGGCGAGGAGCGCCGCCCGCTGACCTCGTTGTGGGACGGGCTCGAGTGCTACCCGATCGAGGACCCCATCGAGCCCGCGCCCCTCGCCGCGGCTGCGACCCGCGCGCTCGGCCTGGCCCCCGACGCCTCGGGCCTCGTCGACCACGAGCGGATCGGGTCGGCGTGGGAGCGGGCCCGCGGCGCCGTGTCGATCATCGCCCTGCTGCTCGAAGAGCTGCACGACCCCGTCGAAGGAGCATGACCATGGATCGCACCGAGCTCGCACGCGCCGTCTACGACGTCAGCCACATCACCGGCACCTTCACCCTCCGTTCGGGCGTGGTGTCCCACGAGTACTTCGACAAGTACCGCTTCGAGAGCGACCCGGCCCTGCTGCGCGCGATCACCGAAGCGATGGCCGACGCGGTGCCACCGGGCACCGAGATGCTCGCCGGCCTCGAGCTCGGCGGGGTGCCCCTGGCCACGATGCTCTCGCAGGTCACGGGGATCCCCGCACTGTTCGTGCGCAAGGAGGCCAAGACCTACGGCACCTGCCAGCTCGCCGAAGGCGCCGACATCACCGGGCGGCGGCTCACCGTGGTCGAGGACGTGGTGACCTCGGGCGGTCAGGTCGTGATCTCCTGCGGCGACCTGCGCGACCGCGGCGC
>JBJSXO010000173.1:0-4493 GCA_046086425.1 Actinomycetota bacterium
CGCCGAGGTCGCCGAGGTCGCCGAGGTCACCGAGGTGGCCGGAGCGGCCGACACGGCCGAGGCCCGCGATTCCGGCGGTGCCGAACACCCGGTTCGGGCACTTCCCCCGGGCGCAGTCGGCACCGCCGACGCGCTGTCGCCCGCCGACCGGCTCTTCTACGGGCTGTCGAGTGCGGCCGACCACGGCCTCCTCTGGCTCGCGATCGGGGCGGTCCGTGCCGCCCGGCTGGGGGAGCCGGTCGTCGCCCTCCGGCTCGGGGCGCTCCTCGGCGCCGAGTCGATCCTCACCAACGGGGTCGTCAAGTCGTTCTTCCGCCGGGTTCGGCCGCCGGACCACTTCACCCACGACGCCCCGCTGCCGTACGGGATGCGCCGGCCGGTCACGTCGTCGTTCCCGTCGGGGCACGCCGCCTCGGCGTTCATGGCGGCGACGTTGCTGGCCAAGGGCACTCGGGCAGGACCCCTGTACTTCACGCTCGCCGGGCTCGTCGCCTACAGCCGGGTGCACGTGCGGATGCACCACGCCACCGACGTCGCCGGCGGCGCAGCGCTCGGCCTTGCGCTCGGCCTCGTCGCGCGACGTTTCGTCGACCTCGGACGCTGACGGCGTCCCCGCCCAGGAAGACCATCGATGACCCGATCCTTCGCCGTTACCTTCGACTACCGGTGCCCGTTCGCGCACAACGGAAACGCCGCGGTCGTCGCTGCCGTGCGCGACGGCGCCGACTTCGTGGTGCGCTTCGTCGCCTTCTCACTCGACCAGGTACACGTCCCCGAGGGTGAGCCGCCCGTATGGGACCGCGATCCCACGCAGTGGGGCTCGGGCGTACTCGCCCTGTGCTTCGGCATCGCCGTGCGCGACCACTTCCCCGAGCGGTTCCCCGATGCGCACCTCGAGCTGTTCGCCGCACGACACGACCGCGGGAAGAAGCTCGACGACCGCGCCGTGCTGCGGGACGCCGTCGGCCGGGCGGGCCTCGACCCCGACGCCGTCGGGCGCATCGCCGATGCCCCGGAGACGCTCGCGACGCTCGCCCGCGAGCACACCGAGATGGTCGAGCGCTACGCGGTGTTCGGCGTGCCGACGTTCGTGGAGGGCGACGAAGCCGCGTTCGTCCGCTTCATGGAGCGCGGCAACGTCGCCCACCTCCACCGGGCGCTCGACCTGCTCCCGTGGGCCGAGCTCAACGAGTTCAAGCGGACCACGATCCCCCGGTAGGGACCGGAAGGGACCCGCAGGAACCGCTCGCGACCGGCAGGGACCGCTAGCGCCGCGGGCCCCGGTCGGGACTGGCGAGGCGCCCGACCACCTCGGCCCACTCGAGCCGCCCGGGATCGAGCCACCGCTGGTGGCGGCAGCGAGTGGCGAGGTCCTGCACGTAGCAGTGCGACGACGGCGCGTCGTCGGCCAGGTCCCCCAACGCGTCGGCCAGCGGGTGCGGCGCCGACCGATCGAGCAGGTCGATCAGCGCCAGGCAGGCCAGCACCCGGCTCCGGCAGGTCGGGCACGCCGAGATGGTGGCGGCATCGAGGTCCGCCGTCACCTCGAGCAGCGACGCGGCGCCTGCGGGATCGAGCAGGAGCTCGACGCCGTCCTCGTCGAAGAACGCCAGCGCGGCCGTCGACTGGCCGTCGGGGGCATCGCGGTCGTCCATCACCGGAGTCGACGGTAGCGTCAGGTCGTGCACGCGGCGACCGTGATCGACGGCGACATCGTCTGGTCCGAGCACCCCGACCCCGTTCCCGGCCACCGAGAGCTCCTCGTGGCCGTGCGCGCCGCCGGGCTCAACGGTGCCGACATGCTCCAGCGCCGCGGCTTCTACGCCGCCCCGCCCGACGCGCCGGCCGACATCCCCGGTCTCGAGCTCGCCGGCGAGGTGGTCGCCACCGGGCCGGCGGTGGAGCACTACGCAATCGGCGATCGCGTGATGGCCGTGGTCGGCGGCGGCGGGCAGGCCGAGCTCGCGGTAGTGCACGAGCGCACGGCGTTGCCCGTGCCCGCGGCCCTGTCGTGGGCCGAGGCGGGTGGATTCGCCGAGGTGTTCACCACTGCGCACGACGCGCTGTTCACCCAGTGCGGGCTCGCCGCCGGTGAGCACCTCGTCGTCCACGGCGCCGCGGGAGGCGTCGGCCTCGCCGGGGTACAGCTCGGCCTGCTCACCGGCGCGCGCGTCACCGCCACGGTCCGCAGTCCCGAGCTGCGCGACCGGGTTGCTGCGCTGGGACGGGCCGTCGCCGGGGACGACGCGGCCCTCACGGTCGTGCCCCACGACGCGTGGACCGACCGCGGCCCGGTCGACGTCGTGCTCGAGCTCGTGGGCGGGCCGAACCTCGCCGACGACGTCCGGGTCCTCGCCCCTGGTGGGCGCATCGCCATCATCGGTGTCGGGGGCGGCAGCCGTGCGGAGCTCGATCTCCTCGGCCTGATGGGCGCCCGCGGCCGCATCCACGGTTCCACGCTGCGGGCCCGACCGCTCGAGCAGAAGGCCGACGCAGCACAGCGGGTGACCCGGCACGTGCTCCCCGCCCTTGCCACCGGGCGGGTGCGCGTCCCGGTCGACGCCACCTATCGGATGGATGACGCCCGCGCTGCGTACGACCACTTCGCCGCAGGGTCCAAGCTCTGCAAGATCGTGCTCACCGCAAGAGCCGGCTCCTAGCGCGCGATGTAGACGATCACTCGCGGTGGGTTGTTGGTGGCGTCGACCGTGAACGGCCGCTTCGTATCGAGTCCGATGAGCCAACGGATGACGTTCTCGCCGTCGAGTTCCTTGATCAGGCGAACGATCTCGGTGTGGTGCATGTCGACGAGGGTGAGGCGCAGATTCCCCTTGTAGGTCTGGCGAACCGGGCCCGGGTTCGTCGTGTCGTACTGCGTGGCGGGCGACATCGTCACGTAGAGGAAGGCGTCGCCGAGCGTCTCGACCGTGTACTGACCGGTGTCGCCCTCCCGGAAGGGTCCCTTCTCGTACTTGACCATGTAACCGGGAGGCATGTCCGCGCCGGTGCGCTGGAACGCGAACACGATCTTGTCCCAGCAGGGCTCGGCCACCGCATACGCATCGTTGAGCAGCACGACGTACTCAGGCGGTGCCGTGGAGCGCTCTTCCTCGCTCATCACCACGTTCTTGCAGCCGAGGTCCGTCCGTTGGGCCGCCTCGAGCTCACGGGTCGCCCGCTTCGCCGCCTCGGCCCGGTCGGCACCCCGAGCGGCCCGGGACTGGGTGGGACTGCAGGCCCCGGCCAGGATCGCCAGGACCGCGGCGATCCCCACGAGCGTCCGCCGGCCACGCACCCGGCCAGGGTACCGACGCCGCTGCCCCTCCCGGCCTCGCCCGCCCCGCGCGACCCGCGACGATACGATCAGAGACCCGTCCCGAACTGCCGAGAACCACCGAGAACCGAGGTCCGATGCGCCCGCTCGCCGACACCGACGTCGTCATCGTCGAAGCCGCCCGGTCCCCGCTGGGTCGCCGCAACGGGAGTCTCTCGACCGTGCACCCCGCCGACCTGCTCGCGACCGTCCTGGGCGCAGTGGTCGAGCGGTCCGGCGTGGACCCCGCCGCCGTGGGCCAGGCCGTGGGCGGCTGCGTCACCCAGACCGGCGAGCAGACCTTCAACGTCACCCGGACCGCGTGGCTGCGGGCCGACCTCCCGATCGGGGTGGCCGCCACCACCGTGGACGCCCAGTGCGGCTCGGGGCAGCAGGCCGCCAACCTCGCGGCCGCCCTCGTGGGCTCGGGGGTGATCGACGTCGCGGTGGCCTGCGGCGTCGAGTCGATGAGCCGCATCCCGCTCGGGGCCGCGGTGTCCAACGGGCCGGGGCGCCCTCTGCCCAAGCCCTACTTCGAGCAGTTCGAGTACACGACCCAGTTCGAGGCCGCCGAGCGGATCGCCGACCAGTGGGGCATCACCCGGACCGACTGCGACCACTTCGGGCTCGAGTCCCAGGTACGCGCCAACCGCGCGTGGCGGGAGGAGCGCTTCGCCCGCGAGGTCGTCGCCATCGACGCCCCCGAGATCGACGGGGACGGGGCCCCGACCGGCGCCACCCGTCGGGTCGAGCGGGACGAAGGCCTGCGCGACACGTCGCTCGAGCAGCTCGCCGCCCTGAAGCCCGTCGCCCGCGAGGACGGCGTGCACACCGCCGGGAGCTCGTCGCAGGTGACCGACGGCGCCGCCGCGGTGCTGCTCGCAACCGCCGGACGGGCTCGCGAGCTCGGTCTCACCCCGCGGGCCCGGATCGTCGACCAGTGCCTCGTCGGAGTGGACCCCGTCATGATGCTCACCGGGCCCATCGACGCGACCCGTCACCTGCTCGATCGCACCGGCCTCACGATGGACGACCTCGACACGGTCGAGATCAACGAGGCGTTCGCGTCCGTGGTCCTCTCGTGGGAGCGCGAGCTCGCGCCCAACATAGGTCGGGTGAACCCCAACGACGGCCCAATCGCGCTCTACCATCCACTCGGTTCGACTGGCACCCGCCTGCC
>JBJSXO010000174.1:0-7190 GCA_046086425.1 Actinomycetota bacterium
GGTGTCGTCGCGCGGCTCTTCGGCCGGGTAGTCGGCGGGATAGTCGGCGGGGTAGTCGGCGTACCCGAACTGCTCGTACTGGTGCTCCTCGTCATCCTGGAGGCCGAGGTACACCATCGCCCGCTTCATGAACGACGCCACGGCCTCCAGGCTACCCCGGCCCCCGGTCGCCGAGCAGCACCCGACCCACCCGGATCATCGTTGCTCCCTCCTCCACGGCCACCTCGAAATCCTCGCTCATGCCCATGGAGCGCTCGGGCAGCCCCAGGGCGTCGGCCCGGGCCGCGAGGTCGGCGAACCAGGGGCGCGGGTCGGCGCCGAGGGGCGGGACGGTCATGAGCCCCACCACGGTGAGCCCGGCCCGCTCGGCCGCCGCCACGAGCCCGGCCACCTCGTCAGGGTCGCAGCCCGCCTTCTGGGGCTCCCGGGCCAGGTTCACCTGCACCAGCACGGTCGCGGCGGGGGCATGGGTAGCGATGGCCTCCGCCAGCGCCGGCCGGTCGAGGGTGTGCCAGTACCGCACCCACGGCGCAAGGGCCTTCACCTTGTTGCGCTGCACCGGGCCGATGAAGTGCCAGGTGGGCACGCGGGCCGGCGGCTCGCCGGGCGCGCCGGCGAGCGTCGGCGCCTTCGCCACGAGCTCCTGGGCGCGGTTTTCCCCCAGGTCCGTGCAGCCCACGTCGAGGAGTGGCCGGAGCCGCTCGACCGGCACGGTCTTGGTGGCGGCCACGATGCGGACCGCGGCCGGGTCGCGCCCCGCCCGCTCCGCCGCTTCGGCGACGCGCCAGCGCACCTCGGCCCAGCGTCCGGCGAGGTCCACTCAGGCGTCCTGCACGATCAGCGGTCCTTCACGACCACGAGGCCCTGGCGCCCGGTGCGGCCGTCGCGCCGGTGCGAGAACCACGTCGTGGGGTCGCCCGCCGTGCCCGCCCCGAGATCCGTGACGTCGGTGACCCCGACCTCCGCAAGAGCCACACGTACCCCGGCTGCGACCTCGAGCGCCGGGTGTCCACCGGAGGTCCGGCCCTCGACCGTGGGGCCGAACCGCGCGACCAGTCGGTCGAGGTCGACCCGCCCGAACTCGTAGTCCGCCGCCCGGATGCACGGCCCGACGACCGCCCGGACCGCGCCGGCGCCGATTCGCCGGAGCGCCCCAACCGCTGCCGCCACCACCCCGGCCTGGAGACCCCGCCAGCCGGCGTGGACCACGCCGACGGCCACGTCGTCGGCAATCGCGACCGGCGCGCAGTCGGCGGTGAGCACCACCAGCGGGACGCCCCCCAGCGTGGTGACCGCCGCGTCGGCCTCGACCGGCGGGGCCGCCGGCGCCGGCGTCGCGCCGACGTGGTGCACCCCAGCCCCGTGGACCTGACGGAGCCACGCCCAGTGGTCGGGCGGGACGAGGCCCAGGTCGCGGGCGACCCGGTGCCGGTTCTCGGCCACGGCACCGGGGAGGTCGCCGACGTGGTCGCCGAGGTTCAGGGTGTCGTACGGCGCTCCCGAGACCCCGCCCCGGCGGTCGGTGAAGACCACCCGGGCCGTGCCGAGGCGCAGCTCGATCAGCGGAGGAACTCGGGGACGTCGAAGTCGTCGTCGCCGCTGTCGCCGCCGGTCGCGCCCCCGAGATCGAGATCGAGGTCGAGACCCGTGGACCGGGGCGATTCGGTCCACCGGTCCGCGCGGGCCGAGTCACGCAGGAAGGTCGCCGGCTCACGCCGCTCGGTCATCGGCGCCGATGACGTCCGCTCGCCCTCGAAGCGGTCGAAGCCGGCCGCGATGACGGTGATACGGATCTCGTCACCCATTGCGTCGTCGATGACAGCACCGAAGATGATGTTGGCGTCGGGGTGCGCGGTCTCCCGCACGATCTCCGCCGCCTCGTTGACCTCGAAGAGACCGAGATCGGAAGGTCCCGACACGTTGAGGAGGAGGCCCCGCGCCCCCTCGAGGCTCGCCTCGAGGAGCGGGCTCGAGATTGCCGCGCGGGCTGCGTTCACCGCACGGTTGTCCCCCGAGGCGTGACCGATGCCCATCAGGGCCGTACCGGCGTTCTGCATGATCATGCGGACGTCGGCGAAGTCGGTGTTGATGAGCCCGGGGGTGGTGATGAGGTCGGTGATGCCGGCCACTCCGTGGAACAGCACGTCGTCGGCCATCCGGAACGCCGCGAGCATCGACGTGCGGTCGTCGGCGATGTCGAGCAGACGGTCGTTGGGGATGACGATCAGGGTGTCGACCTTCTCGCGCACGGTCTGGATCCCCGAGTCGCCCTGGACCGCGCGCCGACGCCCCTCGAACCCGAAGGGCCGGGTCACGATGGCGATCGTGAGCGCACCGATCCCCCGCGCGATCTCTGCGACGATCGGGGCCGCGCCGGTACCGGTGCCACCCCCTTCGCCGGCCGTGATGAACACCATGTCGGCGCCGCGCAGGACCTCCTCGATCTCGTCGCGATGGTCCTCGGCGGCTTGACGACCGACTTCGGGATCGGAGCCCGCACCGAGGCCCCGCGTGAGCTGGCGGCCGATGTCGAGCTTCACGTCGGCGTCGCTCATCAGCAACGCCTGGGCGTCGGTGTTGACCGCGATGAACTCGCAGCCCTTGAGCCCGGCCTCGATCATGCGGTTGACGGCGTTGCCGCCACCGCCGCCGACCCCGACGACCTTGATGACGGCGAGGTAGTTCTGCGGCTCAGCCAGCATCCCTCGTTCCCTTCGTCCCCTCGACTCGCCCGCTTCTCGACGTGCCTGCTTGCCCGCTCGCCGTGTCCACGCCTCGCCCCATTCTTCCCGGCGCCACGAGCGCATTGGTGGATCCGATGCGTTCCCGCCTCCCGGGCGGCCGGTCGTCCCCTCCCCGGTCCCTACCCGCTGACCGGTGCGGCGGGAACGCTGACGTCGACGTAGGTCGCCCCGGTGGTCCCGGGCGTCGCCAGCACCGCCGACGCGACCCGAGCCTTGGCCCCCATCCGCTCCGGTGGGCCGAACCGCAACTGGGGCCCCCCGAGCACCTGGGCGCTCACCACTCCGTCCTCGAGGGTAACCGTCCCGACCCGCTGGCGCAGCGCCAGCCCGAGCCCGGCCGCCGCCGCCGCCAGGGACCGGGGCGCGACCTCGCCCCCCACGGGCGCCCGGGCCTCGAGCCCCACCAGCTCGGGGACGCCCGGCGGCGCGGCGTCGACGCGCTCGATCACCCGCGCCTCCCCGTCGACGAGCAGGACCCGGGCCCCCGCCCGGACCCAGCCCACCGGCGTGCGGGGCGTCACCTCGATGCGCACCGTGCCCGGCAGCCGCCGTACGACCGTCGCGTCCGCAACCCAGGGCAGCGCACGCACGCGGGTGCGAACCCGGCCGGGCCAGAAGGTGAGGATCGGGTCGCCCACGGCGAGGCCCGATGCCGCGCGGGCCGCTTCAGCACGCTCGGTGGTGACCCCGGTGACCTCGACCGCGTCCACGTCGAGTGCCGAGGACCGCACGAGCGCCACTGCACCGCCGACGACCACCACCAGCATCGCAAGCGCCCACCACCGGCGCCGCCGCGGGCGCGCCGGCGCGGGCGTCGTCGCCGGCGCACGCCGTTGCGGGGGTGCGGCACGGGGGCGCGCGGGCGCTCGGGCGCTCACCAGTCCCCCGCGAACCCGATCATCACCAGCTCGGGCTCCAGGGTCACCCCGGTCTCGGCGCGCACCCGATCGCGGACTACCGCAACCAGGCGAGCGACGTCGTCGGCGGTCGCGCCCGCCTCGGCCTGGAAGAAGTTGGCGTGCTTGTCGGACACCACCGCCCCGCCGACGCGCAGCCCCTTGCAGCCGCTCACGTCGATGAGGCGGCCGGCGGCATCCCCGGGTGGGTTGCGGAACACCGAGCCGCCGTTTGCGCCCCCGGGCTGGTGCTCGCGTCGCCACTGCACGATTTCGTCGATGCGGACGGCGCACGCGCTCGGATCGTCGGGGGAGGCCACGAGCTCGGCGTCGACGACGACCTCGGTGGGGCCGATGGTCGAGGTGCGGTAACCGAGACGGAGCGCGTCGAGCGATCGGGTCGTCAGACCACGCTCGGGATCGCGTAGGTCGCGTACGCGTGCCTGCACGAGCACGTCCCGGGTCTCACGTCCGTGGCCGCCGGCGTTCATCCGCACTGCGCCACCCACCGAACCCGGGATCCCGACGAAGAACTCGAGGCCGGCCGCGCCGGCTGCCGCACTGCGCCGTGCCAGCACGGGCAGCGCCACGGCACTCCCCGCCCGGACCCGGGTGCGGTCGGCATCGATGTCCACCCGCTCGAAGTCCCCCTCGAGCACCAGCCCCACACCGGGGAACCCGGCGTCGGCCACCAGCAGGTTCGACCCGCGTCCGATCACCAGCACAGGCACGTCGGGACCGGCGAGCACCCGCGCGACCCGGGCTAGGTCGGCATCGGACGCCACGCGCGCGAGCACGGCCACCGGGCCCCCGAGCCGGTAGGTCCCGAGCTCGGACGCCGGTACCGCGCGCGTCACCGACCCGGGGACGGCCGCCTCGAGCCCGGCGGCGACGGCATCGAGCACGGCTGCGGGAGCCCCCGGGACGCCGGACGCGCTCATCCGATGCCGCTCCCGGTCGCAGCGCCCAGCCAGATGTCGGGGACCGTGGTGAGATCACCGGCGCCCAGCGTCAGTACCACGTCCCCGGGCCGGGTCAGGCGCGGGGTCAGCGCCACGACGTCGGACCGGTGCGGGAGGTAGACGACCGACGCGTCCGGATGGGCGTCGAGCACCGCCCGCACGAGCAGGCGCCCGGAGACCCCGGGCCGGGGCGACTCCCCGGCGGCGAACACATCGGTGAGGACCAGAACGTCGGCGTCGGTGAACGCGTCGGCGAAGTCACGCCACAGGCTCGCGGTACGCGAGTACCGGTGGGGCTGAAACACCGCGACCACACGGTCCCAGCCGCCGGCACGCGCGGTGCGCAACGCCGCCTGGACCTCCGACGGCAGGTGGGCGTAGTCGTCGACGAGGGTGACACCGTCGACCTCCCCGCGGAACTCGAACCGCCGCGCCACGCCCCCGAAGCCGGCGAGGGCCCGGGCGATGTCGGCGAAGGGGACCCCCAGCTCGGTGGCGAGTGCGGTCGCGGCCACGGCGTTGGTGGCGTTGTGCTCGCCCGGTACCGGCAGGGAGAACGACCCGAGGGGCGCGCCGTCCCGGGTGAGCTCCACTGCGCCACCGTGACGACCACCGGTGTACCGGACGATCCGATAGTGCGCGTCGGGGGCGAACCCGTAGGTGCGCGCGCCGACCCGCTCGGCGATCCGCGCGGCGTGAGGCTCGTCGGCGCACACGACCCGAGGACCGGGCACTCCGTCGAGGAAGCGCGCGAACGCGTCCGCCAGCGCGTCGAACGACCCGTAGTAGTCGAGATGGTCGGCTTCCACGTTGGTCACGATCGCGGCCTCGGCGGGGAGCTCGAGGAACGTGCCGTCGCTCTCGTCGGCCTCGACCACGAGCCACTCGCCGTCGTCGTAGGCCGCGTTGGTCCCCACCTCGTTGACGTCGCCGCCGATCAAGAACGTCGGGCGCCACCCGGCGCCGCGCAGCACGAGCGCAAGCATCGACGACGTGGTCGTCTTGCCGTGGCTCCCGGCGACCGCGATCGCCCGGCGCGTCGCGACCAGCGCTCGCAGGGCTTCGGCACGGCGCCGCACCGGAACCCCGAGCCGCTGCGCCTCCACGATCTCGGGATTGGTCGCGGGGATCGCACTCGAGACCACGACGGCATCGAGGCCGGCGTCGACGTGGGCGGCCTCGTGGCCGACCCGTGCGTCGATCCCCGACGCGCGCAGCCGGGCCAGCGCACCGGAGTCCTTGAGGTCCGATCCCGACACGGTGTGGCCCATGCGGGCCAGCACCACTGCGATCGCGCTCATCCCGGCGCCGCCGATGCCGACGATGTGGATCCGCCGGGATGCCCCGAGGTCGAGCGGCGTCGGTTCAGCGCCCACCGGCCGCCTCCTCCAGCAGGTCGGCGACTCGCGCCGCTGCGTCGGGGCGGGCGAGGGTCGCCACCGCCTCCCCCATCGCGGCGAGCCGCGCGCGGTCGTCGAGCAAGGCGTCGAGCTCGGCAGCCAGGCGCGGCCCGTCGCACTCGGCGTCGGGCACCATCACCGCGGCACCGGCCGCGACCAGGGCCCGGGCGTTGGCGGTCTGGTGGTCGCTGGGAGCCCCGGGCAGGGGGACCACCACGGCGGGGGTCCGCGCGACCGCGAGCTCGGCCACGGTGACGGCTCCGGCGCGGGCCACCACGACCTCGGCGCGGGCGTAGAGCGCGGGCATGTCCTGTTCGTACTCGATCTGCTCGTACCGGAGGGTGTCGTCCCCCGCCGGCCGCTGCGCCCATTCGTCCACGCACCGTTGGTAGTCGCGCGGACCGGTGACGTGGCGGATCGTGCGGTCGCCGCGATGGCGCCAGGACCGGGCCAGGTCCAGGACGGCATCGTTGACCCGCCGGGCGCCCAGGCTTCCCCCGACCACACCGACGTACCCCGGTTGCGCCTGCGTCCCGTCTCGCGCTGCGGCGGTCCCCGCATCGACGATCGCCGCCCGGACCGGGTTACCGGTGAGCACGGCGCCGGCCAGCGCCGTGCCCGGCAGGGAAAACGCCGCCGTGGCCCCGAGGGCCAAGGCGAGCCGGTTCACCACCCCCGGCGCCGCGTTCTGCTCGTGCACGACGACCGGGATCCGCAGCAGCCGCGCCGCGAGCACCCCCGGCGCCGACGCGTAGCCGCCGACCCCGAACACCACCGCCGGCCGCCAGCGCCGGAGTAGCCGCACCGCGCGGAGCGCCGCGACCACGGTCTCCGCGACCGTCCGCAGGTTCTGCGCCAGCGCCGACGGCGCCAGGCTCCGGCGCAGACCTCGCCCGGGGAGCAGATCGACGGCGTAGCCGGCCGCGGGGACCGCGCGGGCCTCGAGACCGCGAGCGGAGCCGAGGAAGTGGACCGCCGCGGGATCGTGGCCCCGGCGCACCAGCTCGTCGGCCACCGCGAGGGCGGGATACACGTGGCCACCGGTGCCGCCACCCGCGACCACGACGACGGTGCGCGTCGGCGTCGGGACGGTCACCGGGCCCGCGCGGCGCGGCCGGCGTCCGCGGTCCGGGTACCCGTGCGGCCGACGTTGCCGAGGATGCCCGCCGCGAGCATCGTCACGACGAG
>JBJSXO010000175.1:0-3331 GCA_046086425.1 Actinomycetota bacterium
GCTGGATCTCGCTGGTGCCGCCCGGGATCGTGCCGGCGAAGGACCTGAGGTAGGACGTGGCCCACGAGCCCGTCCGGTGCACCTTCGGGCCCATCTGGGCGTCGTCGACGGCGGCGACGCCCAAGGCCTCGGTTCCCGAGAGCATGATCTTCTGGATGGTCTCGCTCCCGAAGAGCTTCAGCAGCGAGTGCTCGGGTGCCGAGCGGCCCTTGAGGAACTTCGAGAAGCCGCGGTAGCCCATCAGCATGAGCGCCTGCGAGTCGACGTAATGGTTGGCGACGTCGGCGCGAAACGCCGGGTCGTCACGCAAGGGGCGACCGTCGGGACCCGGCATCGCGCCAAGGGAGATCAGGTTCTCGACCCCGCGAGCGCTGTCGTAGGCGTAGTCGATCCAGAGCATCGCCCGCTCGTGCGCAAGTGACCCACCCGCAAGCGCCCACCCTTGGTTCATCTCACCGAGGAGGTTCTCCTTGGGCACCCGCACGTCGGTGAAGAACACCTCGTTGAAGTCGGTGTAGTGCGGGTCGGAGAGCTCGGGGAACGGGCGCGGGTCCACCCCCGGGGTCTTCATGTCGATGACGAGGACGCTGATCCCCTTGTGCTTGGGCGCGTCGGGGTCGGTGCGCACGAAGCACATGTTCCAGTCCGAGTGGTGGGCGCCCGACGTCCAGACCTTCTGCCCGTTCACGACGAACTGGTCGCCGTCGAGCACCGCCTTGGTCTTGAGCGACGCGAGGTCACTGCCCGCACCCGGTTCGCTCATCCCGAGCGACCAGGCGATCTCGGCCCGCAGCGTCGGGAGCAGGAACCGCTCTTTTTGCTCCTCGGTGCCGTAGTCGAGGATCGAGGGGGCGATGATCCCGAGTCCCTGCGGGTTGTAGCTGCGCGGGATCTCCCGCTTCTTCATCTCCTCGAAGTAGATCATCTGCTCGGTCGCCGTGGCGTTGCGCCCGCCGAGCTCGGGGGGCCAGCCCGGCACGAGCCAGCCGGCGTCGAAGAGGGTGCGCTGCCACTCCCGCGCCCAGTCGGGCAGGTGCGCGCTCGAGAGGCGGGGCACCGCGCGCTGCTCCGCCGTCGGGGCGTGGACGTCGAGCCAGGCGACGAGGTCGGTGCGAAACGCCTCTTCCTGGGGGCCGTACTGCAACTTCATGGTTCCCGAACCTAGTATCCGGCCGCCGGCGGGGCGAAGCGACGAGGCGCACCGCCGGCCCCGTTCGGGCGAGCAGTCGGGACGGGGCAGGCCAGCCTCGTCGGGTCCGAGCGAGCGAGGCGGTCGACGTGAACTTCGAGTTCTCCGAGGAGCAGGAGGCGCTGCGGGCGTCGGTCCGGCGCTTCCTCGAGCACCGGGCCCCGATCGCCCACGTCCGGGACCGGTGGGACGACCCGCAGGGCACCACCGACGCCGTGTGGGCCGGCCTCGCCGAGCTCGGGACCACCGGTCTGCTCGTGCCCGAGGCGCACGGCGGGGCCGGTGGGGGCATGGTCGACGCCGCAGTCGTGTGCGAAGAGCTCGGCCGCGCGGTCAACCCCGGCCCGTTCGTGTCGAGCGCGGTGGGCGCTGCGGGGCTCACGAGCGACCTCGATCCCGCCGATCCGCTCCTCGCCGGTCTGGCCGCGGGCACCGAGATCGCAGCGGTGGCGCTCGCGGAGCCGGGCCGGCGTGACGACTGGCGCAACCCGGCGACACGCGCCGACCGCGACGCAAGCGGTTGGACGGTGACCGGGACGAAGGTGCGCGTCCCCGATCTCATGGCCTCCAGCACCGTCCTGGTCACGGCGACGGCGGGCGACGAGGTCGGGGTCTTCGCCGTCGAGACGGTAGCGGCAACGGCTGTGCCCTCACCCACGATCGACGGCACCCGCCGCTTCGGCACGCTCACCCTCGCCGGAGCCTCCGCCCGGCGCGTCGGGTCGGGTGACGCGTCCGACGCCATCGCGCGCACCGTCGATCGCGTGCACACCGCATGGGTCGTCGACGGCGTCGGCGCGGCGCAGCGCGTGATGGAGATCACCGTCGACTACGCCAAGGAGCGGTACCAGTTCGGGGTGCCGATCGGTTCGTTCCAGGCCGTCCAGCACCTGTGCGCCGACATGCTGCGCAACGTCGAGCTGGCCCGGGCCGCGTCGTACTACGCGTGCTGGGCGCTGGACGCCGCCGACCCCGTCGAAGCCCATCGGGCGACCACGATGGCGCTGGCGTTCGTAGCCGACGGCCTCGCCGCGGTGGGGGCGAACGCCATCCAGGTGCACGGGGGCATCGGCTACACGTGGGAGCACGACGCGCACCTGTTCTACAAGCGCCTGCTCACCCTCCAAGGACTCGGCGGTGGCACCGCCGACCACCTCGAGGAGCTCGCCACCCTCGTCCTCGACTGACCCACCCCTTCACCAAGCCCCTCAGGATGCGTATCTGACCGTCGGGAATGTTCCACGACGTTGTTCCACGACGGTCAGATACGCATCATCGGGACTGGGTGAGGAGGAGGGCTCCGCCCATGGGGCCGCCTCCGGCGCAGGCGACGCCGACCTCGGGATTGCCCGGCACCTGACGGGCACCCGCCTCGCCCCACAGCTGCAGGCACGCCTCGTGCAGGAACGAGAACCCGTGCAACCGGCCCGACGAGAGCTGCCCGCCGTGGGTGTTCAACGGGAGCACCCCGTCGCGGGCGATGTTGTGACCGCCCTCGACGAACGGGCCCGACTCGCCCTTGCCGCAAAAGCCCATCGCCTCGAGCCACGCCATGGTGATGAAGCTGAACCCGTCGTACATCTCCGCGACCTGCACGTCGGCGGGTGACAGGTCGGTGCGGCTCCACATCTGCGCGGCCGCATCGCGCAGCGCCATCGTGGTGAGGTCGTCGAACTGATCCCACGACGGGCGACCACGTAACGCCGTCCCCACCGCTTCGACCCGGATCGGCGGCCGGCGCAGGTCGGGAACCGTGTCGACGTGGGACACGATCATCGCTGTGCCACCGTCGCAGGGCACGTCGCAGTCGAACAGCCGCAGCGGTGACGCAATGACCCGCGAGTTGAGGTAGTCGTCGATCGTCATCGGGTCGGAGTAGATGGCCTTCGGGTTGAGCGCGGCGTTCTTGCGGGCGTTCACCGCGATCTGCCCGAGCTGCTCCGGGGTGGTCCCGAACTCGTGGAAGTGACGCTGCGCCATCATCGCGATCCAGGGCGCGGCCGACGGGGCGCCGTAGGGCAGCACCCACTCCATGAAGCCCGAGGCGCGCGGGGCGCTGCGGCCGCTCGAGCCGCCGGGCATGACCGCGGCCCGGCCCCCCGACCCCTGGGCGCTGCCCTCCCAGACCGAGCGGAAGCACAG
>JBJSXO010000176.1:0-2587 GCA_046086425.1 Actinomycetota bacterium
TTGCCCGACGACACCGCGATCACCCGGGTCGCGGCGTCGGTGAACGGGTTGACCCGGGGCTCCGGTCGGGCCGGGGCGTTGGCGTCGACGATCTTCAGCGGGTTGGGCGGCGGCTCGTGCTTGAGCACCCGAGCGCACGCGGCGAGCTCCTCGGGCGTCATCTCCCGGAGATCCACCTCGACCCGGTCCAGGTCGGTCGCCGCGAGCACTGCGTCCGCCACCGCGCAGTGCACCGCCTCGGCCCGCTCGGCGCCGGCCAGGGGCAGCGCCACGGCCACCACTGCGGTACTCCCGTCGACCGCCACGCCCTTGACCATGCCCAACGCGACCATGGGCAGCGCCAGCTCCGGCTCCTCCACCCCGGCCAGGGCGGCCTGCACGTCGGACTCTCGGGCCACTGCGCTCATCCCACCTGATTTCCACTATCGGCGTAGGTAGAATACCGACCGTGCCGCCGACCGCCCCCACCGCCGCCGCCACGGCCGGAGCGTCCGAGCGCAACCTCAGCGCGGACGAGTTCACCGCTGCGGTGGCCGCCGTGACCAACGCGTTCGGCGACCCGACCCGCCGGGAGATCTACCTGTTCGTGCGCGACCGCGGCGCCGAGGGGGTCACCGCCTCGGAAGTCGCCGAGCAGTTCACCCTCCACGCCAACGTCGCCCGTCATCACCTCGAGAAGCTCGCCGGGGGCGGCTACCTGGTGGTCGAGGTCGGCCGCCGGGACGGCGACACCGCCGCGCGGGGCGCAGGCCGGCCGTCGAAGCGCTACTGCGCAGTCGAGCTCGACACCACATTCTCGATGCCACTCAAGCACGACGACGTGCTGTCCAACCTCCTTGCGGCCGCGCTCGACGCGCTCGGGCCCGACGAGGCCGCGACCCTGGCCGACCACGTGGGCTACGAGTACGGCCGGCGCCTCGCGGCGCGGATGGACCCCAACGCCGGTCAACGGTCAGTGCGCGCTGCCGTCGCCGCCGTCGCCGACGCGCTGACGGCCCACGGCTTCGCTGCGCACACCGAGGAGCACGCAGGCTCGCTGGCGATCGTCTCGGAGTGCTGCCCGTTCGGCGACACCGCCCACCAGTACCCGCACGTGGTCTGTGCGCTCGATCGGGGGATGATCCGCGGGATGCTCGCCGGGCTGCACGGCGAGACGTCACCGCACTTCGAGGCCAGCCGGCCCGGAGGCGACGACCACTGCGTCGCCCGCGTCTGACCCACGGCCGTGACGCGCGCCTATCTCGACCACGCGTCGTCGTCGCCCCTCCGGCCGGTGGCGCTCGAGGCGATGATGCCGTTCCTCGTCGGTCACCCGGGTGACCCGGGCCGTATCCACCAGGAGGGCCGGACCACCCGGGTCGCGGTCGAGACGGCGCGCGAGCAGGTCGCCGCCCTCTTCGGGGCCCGGCCGCGCGAAGTCGTGTTCACCGCCACCGGGACCGAGGCTACGAACGCTGCGGTCTGGGGTGCCATCACCCGTGCTCGCGCCGAGACCGGACACGGGCACGTGGTGACCACGGCGGTCGAGCACTCGGCGGTGCTCGAGGCCTGCGCCCGCGGGACCGACGACTGCTCCGTCGTCGGGGTCGACGCGCTCGGCCGCTTCCAGGCCGGTGCGGTCATCGACGCCTTTCGGACCGATACGGGGTTCGTGAGCGTCCAGCTCGCCAACCACGAAGTGGGAACCGTGCAGGCCACCGTCGGCGAGATCGTGGCCACAGCACGCGCGCGCGGCGTGACCGTGCACGTGGACGCGTGCGCGGCGTCCGGATACCTGCCGGTGCACTTCGCCGACCTCGGCGCCGATCTCTGCTCGGTCGACGGGCAGCCCTGGGGCGCGCCCAAAGGAGCCGCCGCGCTCCTCGTGCGGCGCGGGTTGCGGTTCCCCTCGTTCGTGGTCGGAGGTGCGCAGGAGCGGGCCCGGCGCGGGGGCCTCGAAGACGTGCCCGCCATCGTCGGGTTCGGGGCGGCCGCCGCAGCCCTCGCCTACGGCGCGCTCGACCGGGAAGCGGAGCAGGCCGCCGCGCTCACCGACGCGATCGCGGCCGCCGCCACCCGCGTGCCCGGAGTCACCCGGTTCGGCGATCCGCAAGCCCGGCTCCCCAACCTCGTGTGCCTCGGGATCGAGGGCGTGGAGGCCGAGCCGATCGTGCTCGGGCTCGACCAGCACGGCGTCGCCGTGCACTCCGGGTCGTCGTGCTCGAGCGAGCTGCTCGAGCCGTCACCGGTGCTCCAGGCCATGGGCGTCGATGCCGACCGCTCGCTGCGGGTCAGCGTCGGGTGGTCGACCTCTCCCGACGACGTCGAGCGGTTCGCGCGCGCGTTCCCCGAGGTGGTCGCGCGCCTGCGCGCCCTTCGGGGGGATGGCGGGCGCAGTCGGTAGGCTGCCGCCCATGACCTCCGACTGGACCGCTCTCGCCGGCACACTCACCGAATCCCTGCATCTCCTCGCGCCACCGATCGCGATCACGTTCGCCGACGAGGCGCCGGCAGGCGTGCCCGCGTTCGATGCGCCGATGAGCGCACCGGCCGACGACGGGCGCGCCGGGAGGGTGCCGGCGGGGTGCGTCTTCTGGATGCGCCGCAC
>JBJSXO010000177.1:0-6849 GCA_046086425.1 Actinomycetota bacterium
CCACCGGCGTCGATGATCACCGCGTCGCCGTCCATGCACAGCAACACCCGGTCCTCGGGCACGCCCACGGCGTGCGCGAGCCGCGCGTGGTGCACGAGGTGTCGGAACTCCCCGTGCACCGGCACGAACCACTCGGGTCTCGTGAGGGCAAGCATGAACTTGAGCTCCTCCTGCGACGCGTGACCCGAGACGTGGACCGGTGCGTTCTTGTCGTGGACGACCTCCGCCCCGGCGCGGTACAGCGAGTCGATCACCCGCGACACGTTGGTCTCGTTGCCCGGGATCGCGTGGGCCGAGATCACGACGACGTCGTCGGAGCCGACCTTGAGGTGCTTGTGCTCGTGCGCGGCCATGAGCGACAGCGCGCTCATGGGCTCGCCCTGGGAGCCCGTGCACACCACGCAGACCTCACCGGGGGCGAATCGGGCCACCTCGTCGACGTCGATCTGGTCGGCCTCGGGGAGGTCGAGCATCCCCAGCTCGCGCGCGAACGAGGTGTTCTGGAGCATCGACCGGCCCACGAACGCGACCTTGCGACCGGTCGCCCGGGCCGCCGCCACCACCTGGGCCACGCGATGGAGGTGCGAGGAGAAGCTCGCCACGATCACCCGCTTGTCCGGGTGGTCCCGCAGGATGTCGTGGATCACGGGGCCGACGGTCGTCTCCGACGGCGTGTAGCCGGGGCGCTCGGCGTTCGTGGAGTCCGACAGCAGGACCCGGATCCCCTCGGCCGCGATCTGGCCGAGGCGGGGCAGGTCGGTCATGCGGCCGTCGAACGGCGTGAGGTCGAGCTTGAAGTCGCCCGTGTGCAAGATGGTGCCCGCCGGGGTCCGGTACGCCGTGGCGAAGGCGTGAGGCACCGAGTGGGCGATGGGCACGAACTCCACGTCGAACGGCCCGATGTCGATGCGGTCGCCGTCGCGGACGGGCACGAGCGTGGTGCGTGCCGCCAGGCCCGCCTCGTCGATCCGGTTGCGGGCCAGGCCGAGACACAGCGCCGACCCGAAGATGGGCGCCGACACGTCGCGCAGCAGGTACGCGAGGCCGCCTACGTGGTCTTCGTGCCCATGGGTGAGCACCACGCCCTCGACCCGTTCGGCGTTGTCCCGCAGGTAGGTGAAGTCGGGCAGCACCAGGTCGACGCCGGGCATGTCGGCGTCGGGGAACATCAGCCCGCAGTCGACGACGAGGATGCGGCCGTCGACCTCGAGGCAAAAGCAGTTGCGGCCGATCTCCCCGAGTCCGCCCAGGAAGACGATGCGAACGGGAGCGGTCACCCCGGGAGGCTACCCGCCGGACCTCGCGTGGACGCTGCGCGTGTGCGGCTGCTCAGGCGACAGCGGCGCGGTCGCGAGCGACCTCGTCGAGCTCGCCGTACTCCTCGCTGGTGTCGGCCCAGTCCTCGAACTGGATCACACCGAGGTCCTCGAAGCGGTGCCGCAGCCAACCGTCGGCGGCGTCGAGCAGCCCGAGCTTCTTGCAGTTCGGCACGATCTTCGAGAACAGCAGCGACTGGAAGATCGGCCGGTCGGGCGCGTTGAGCACCACGCCGACCATCTCGCGTACGTCGACGCCCATCTTCTCCCACACCTCCTGCTGGAGGAAGCGGTCGCGCATGCGCACGGCGGCCTCGAACGCGAACTCCTGACGCTCGCGGATCTCCGCGGCGGTGAGCTGCGCGTAGAACTCCTGCAGCGAGATCACGCCGAACGCGACGTGGCGGGCCTCGTCGCTCATGACGTAGCGCAGCAGCTGCTTGAGCAGCGGCTCGGTGGTCATCTGGTGCATGAAGCCGAACGACGCCAGCGCCAGCCCCTCGACCATGATCTGCATGCCGAGGTAGGTCATGTCCCAGCGGTTGTCGGCGATGATGTCGTCGAGCAGCATCTTGAGGTGGGCATTGATCGGGTAGTGACCCGACAGCTTCGTGTCGAGGTACCGCGCGAACACCTCCACGTGGCGCGCCTCGTCGACCACCTGAGTGGCCGCGTAGTACTTGGCGTCGATCCACGGCACGGTCTCCACGATCTGTGCTGTGCAGATCAGGGCACCCTGCTCGCCGTGCATGAACTGCGAGAGCGTCCAGTTCTGTGCCTCGATCGCGTGGGCGGTCCACTCGTCGTCGCCCCAACTCTCCACCGGGGTGCCCCGGAGGTCGTGCCCGTCGAAGATGATCTTGTTCTGGGCCCGGTTGGCCTCGATCACCGCGAGCTGGTCGACCTCGGTGTCCCACGGGAGGTCGTTGGAGTTCCACTGCGAGGTCTTCGCCTTCTCGTAGAGCTTCGAGAGCGCCGCCCGGGTGCGCTCGTAGTCCCACGTGAAGATGGCGTCGGCGTTGGCCCGGACCGCGTGGACCACGGCGTCGACGTCGGTGTTCGAGATGGTCAGGATCGCGTCGATGTCGTCGACGTCGGCGCGGCCGATCATGGACTCGTTGCTGGACATCAGCCCTCCTCGGGGTCGAAGAACGCGGGTTCGGTGCGCGGGATTCCCGGTTTCGGGATTCCCGGAGTGACGAACGACGTGACGAAGCGACGCACGGCGGCCTCGTCGGCGAGGTCGACGAGGGGCTCGGTCGACCAGAGCAGCGTGAGCACGCACCGGGCCACCCACTCGGCGGCGCGTGCGGGATCGGTACACCACGGGGCCAGGGCGGGGGCGCACCGCCGGCCGAGCTCCTGCAGCAGGCGGTCACCGCCGGCGAACGCAAGGTGCGGGAAGACCAGGTCGGGCTCGTGGGTGACGACGAACCGGAGCGCCGCGCACGCCCGCGCTTCGCGCCCGGCCGTCAGCACGATCCGGGCCACGGCGTCGTCGAGATCGGCGGCCGAGGTCGCCGCCCGCACGATCACGCCGGTGATCCGGTCGGCTTCGGCGGTGACCGCGGCAGCCACGACCGCCCGCTTCGAGGGGTAGAGCCGGTAGACGGTGGCCCGCGAGGTCCCGGCGGCGCGGGCCACGTCGTCGACGGTCAGCTTGGTCAGACCCACCCGGGCGATGCCGGCCAGCGTCGCGGCACCGATGCGCCACTCGAGGTTCTCGCCCGGGGCGTCGAGCACCCCGGGACCCACCATGTCTCCCGCCACGCTTCCCGGCGCAGGGCTCGGGGCGGGGGCAAGGGCCGGGGCGAGTGTCATCGCCTGAGACGATAGCGCAGGATTTGTCTCATCGTCAACGGTCGCCGGCGGGACCGGAGGGTGCCGCACCGGGTGCGCGCAGGATCCCGCCGAGCAGCTCGCCCCGCACCAGCCGGTGCACGACGTCCGGGTCCTCGAGGTCGACGCGCCCCGGCGTGGACATCAGCGACAGCCCCATCGTGGCGACGAAGCGCGCCGCATCGTCGAGGTCGATACCCGGCCGCACCCGCCCGGCCGCCACCTCCGCGTCGAGGCGGGGCCGCAGGTACGCGACCACGGCATCACGGATCCGGGCGTCCTGCTGGGTCATGAAGCGCAGCAGGCGGTCGGGCTCGGTCGCGAGCACCTGCTGCAAGGCCGCGTGGGCGCGGATCTCACGGTGGGCGAAGACGAGCGCGCCCTCGACGACCGCGGCGAAGTCGCCGGCGTCGCCGACGGCCGCAGCCATCCGGGCGAAGAAGCGATCCATCTCCCACGCGACCATGGCCGCGAACAGCTCGTCGCGCCCCCCGGGGAACAGCCGGTAGACGGTCGCCCGGGACAGGCCCGCGGCGCGACCCACGTCGGCCATCGTGGTCTTGGCGAAGCCGAACCGGGCCACACACTCGTAGGCGGCCCCGAGGACCCGTTCGCGCGCGTCGTCGGCGGCACGCCCCGGATCGGCGGTCACAGATCGAGCAGCGCGTCCAGACCGATGGTCAGGCCGGGCTTCTCCCTGACCGCGCGGACCGCGAGGAGGACGCCGGGCATGAACGACGAGCGGTCGTAGGAATCGTGGCGGATCGAGAGCGACTGGCCCGTGGTTCCGAGCAGCACCTCCTGGTGCGCGACCAGACCGCGCAGGCGCACGGAGTGCACCCGGATACCCCCAGGGCCTTCACCGCCCCGCGCGCCCTCGATCACGGTCCGCTCGGTCGGGTCGGCACCCCAGGTCGCCGAGGCCTCGGCCATCCGCGCCACGGTGAGCATCGCGGTGCCCGAAGGGGCGTCGACCTTCTCGTCGTGGTGGAGCTCGATCACCTCGGCGCTGTCGAAGTACGGCGCCGCGAGCTCGGCGAAGCGCATCATCAGCACGGCGCCGATGGCGAAGTTCGGCGCGATCACGCAGTTGGCCTCGCTGGCCGCGAACCGGGCCGCGAAGTGGTCGAGATCGACGTCGGAGAAGCCGGTGGTCCCCACCACTGCGTGCACGCCGTTGTCGGCGCACCACTCGAGGTTGGCGCGCGCCGCGTCGGCCACCGTGAAGTCCACCGCGACCTCGGCCCCTGCGGCCCGCAGGGCGTCGGGCGAGCGGGACACCTGGACCCCCGAGGCGCGCACGCCGAGCTGCTGGAGGTCGACGTCGGCGTGGTACGGATCGACTGCGCCCACGAGCTCGAGCTCGGGATCGGCGGCGACGGCCGCGCACACGGTCGAGCCCATGCGCCCACCGGCACCGAACACCCCGACCCGGATCATGACCCGAGCCTAAACGCCGCGGACGAGCGCCGCCTCCGAGACCGGCCCGACCGCAGCGAGGGTGCGGGGGTTGTCCCGGAACACGCGGTCGACGACCCGGGCGACGTCGTCAGCGGTGACCGCCTCGCACTCCGCCACGAGCTCGTCGAGCGACGGCACCTCGCCGAGGAGCAGCTCGCTCTGGCCGATGCGGTGCATCCGGCTGATTGAGCTCTCGAGCGACAGCGCCAACGAGCCGGTGAGGTGCCCCTTGGCGGCATCGAGCTCGCGGTCGCTGACCCCACCGTCGTCCTGGATACGGGCGAGCTGCGCGTCGAGCACGTCGAGCAGCTCTGCCACCTTCTCCGGCGCCGTCCCGGCGTAGATCCCGAACGCGCCGGTCTCCTGGTACGAGGACCGGTACGAGTAGACGGAGTACGCCAAGCCGCGCTGCTCGCGGACCTCCTGGAACAGACGCGACGACATGCCCCCGCCCAGCACCTGGTTGAGCACGCCGAACGCGTAGCGGTCGGGATCTTCTCGCCGCAGCGCACGCATCCCCAGCACGAGATGCACCTGCTCGAGGTCGTCTTCCACGACGGCGACCGGCTGCGGGCCGGGCTCGCCGACGTGCGGCGGCCGCGGCGGGCGGACCGGTCGCTCCCCCGGCGCGCCGCCCATCCCCGCCTCTACGAGGGCGACGACGTCGTCGTGATCGAGGTTCCCGGCTGCCGCGACGACGACATTGCCCGGGACGTAGTGCGTCCGGTGGAACTCCGCGATCGCGTCGCGCGCCATCGGCTCGATGGTCTCGGGGCTCCCCGTGATCTCACGTCCGATCGGGTGGTCGGGGAACACCGCAGATGCGAACAGCTCGTGGACGAGGTCATCGGGCGTGTCGTCGCGCATCCGGATCTCCTCGAGGATCACCTGGCGCTCGGAGTCCACGTCGGCGGGATCGAGGGCCGGCGACCACACGATGTCGGAGAGGATGTCGACCGCAAGGCCGAGCCGCTGGTCGGGCATGCGGACGTAGAACGCCGTGAGCTCCTGGCCGGTGAACGCGTTCATGTCGCCGCCGACCGACTCGACCGACTCGGCGATCTCCGCGGCGCTGCGCCGTGACGTGCCCTTGAAGAGCAGGTGCTCGAGGAAGTGGCTGGCCCCGGCGAGGGCGTCGGGCTCGTCACGCGAGCCCGTGCCCACCCAGTAGCCGACGGCGACGGAGCGCAGGCCGGGCATGGCCTCGGTCACGACCCGGAGACCCGAGTCGAGGCGCGTGGTCCGCACGCGGGCCGTCGTCGTCACCGCAGGACCGCCGCCGGTGCAGGACCGGGGGTCGACCGGCAGCCGGGGGCGTCGGCGGCTACCGCCGACCACCCCGCCGGCGCCGGCCACCGCCGTTGCCGCCGTCGCCGCCGCTGTCGCCGCCGCCCGAGGGCCCGAGGTCGCCGAACTCGGACTTCGCCGTCTGCTCCCAGGAGTCCTCGAAGGACACCGAGGTACGGTCGGCGCCGGCTGCGCCGGTGGGCGCCGCCGGGGCCGCGGCCCGCTCCCGCGATCCGCGCTCGGACCGGTCGGCCTCGCCGGCCGGCTCGTCGTCGCCGACGAGCGAGAGCGACAGCTTGCCCGAGTTGTCGATGTCGTCGACCCGGACCTCCACCTCGTCGCCGAGGTTCAGCACGTCCTCGACCCGCTCGACTCGCTTGCCACGGCCGAGCTTGGAGATGTGCAGCAGGCCGTCCTTGCCGGGCAGGACGTTCACGAACGCACCGAACTTGGTGACGTTGACGACCTTGCCCATGTAGACCGCACCCAACTCGGCGGTCGGCGGATCCAGGATGAGCTCGATGCGGCGACGGGCCTCGGCGACGTTGGCCGACTCCTTCGAGCCGATGGTCACCGTGCCCACCACGCCGTCGTCGCTCACCGACACGTCGGCACCGGTCTCGGCGGTGATGGTGTTGATGACCTTGCCCTTCGGCCCGATCACCTCACCGATCTTGTCCATCGGGATCTCGAAGCTGACGATCTTCGGCGCGGTGCCCTTGACGTCGTCGCGAGGAGCGGAGAGCGCATCCTCCATGACGTCGAGGATCTTGAGACGGGCGTCCTTCGCCTGGTACAGCGCCTGCTTGAGCACGTCGGCGGGAAGCCCGTCGATCTTGGTGTCGAGCTGGAGCGCAGTGACCGAGTCGCGGGTACCGGCGACCTGGAAGTCCATGTCACCGAACGCGTCCTCGGCGCCGAGGATGTCGGTCAGGGTGACGTACTT
>JBJSXO010000178.1:0-9594 GCA_046086425.1 Actinomycetota bacterium
AGCACCACGGCCGCCATGCGGAGGACGTCACCGCGTCGCGAACGCAGGGCGGAGACGCCGCCGGATCCCTCGGGGCCGCTGCGCTGTTCGGTCTGCACGTCCTTCACCGCCCCCGTAGGAGCCCCATTATGGCGGGTGACCCGGCCGGGTCGGCGGCCGGGGCGGCCCGCCTGCGGCCGAACCTAGGACCGCTCGAGGGTGCCGGCGTGGAACTGCGCCCGGCACGCCGAGCGCTGCAGTTTGCCCGAGGAGGTCTTCGGCAGGGTGCCCGGGGTGACGAAGACGACCTCGAGCGGCGGGATCCCCACGGCGTCGCAGACCCGGTCGACCACGGCGTCGCGGAGGCCCGCCGGGTCGTCCGCGCGGTGCTCGGCCACGACGACGATTCCCTCCTTGCCCCGGCGCCCGGCGACGCCGAAGGCGATGACGTTGCCGGCGCGTACGCCGTCGACGACGGCGGCGGCCCGTTCGATCTCCTCGGGGTAGACGTTGCGCCCACCGATGATGATCACGTCCTTGATGCGCCCGCACACCACGACCTCGCCGTCGGCGAGGTAGCCCAGATCACCGGTGCGCAGCCAACCGTCGGAGAAGCTCGCTGCGGTCACGTCGGGTCGCCGGTAGTACCCGGGCGTGACCGAGCTGCCTCGTAGCTCGAGCTCCCCGATTTCCCGGTCACCGAGCGCGCGGCCGGTCTCCGGATCGCGCACCCGCAGCTCGAGGCCGCGCAGGGTGCGTCCGAGCCGCGCGAGCCGGCGGGCTCCGTCGCCCTCGGCGGGACGGGCGACCCGCCCGGTCTCGAGGGCTTCGCGGTCCACCGAGTCGACGCTCATCCCCGTGCCGGGATCGGGAAACGAGATCGCGAGTGTGGCCTCGGCCATCCCGTAGACGCAGAACGGTGACCGGGGATCCAGCCCGTACGCCGCGCCGGCCGCAGTGAACGACTCCACCGCGGTCGGATCGATGGGTTCGGCGCCGTTGAGGGCCAGCCGCCACGACGAGAGGTCGACGTCGCCGAGGCGGCGCAGCGCGCGTGCGGCGAGCACGTACGCGAAGTTCGGCCCGCAGGTGATGGTCCCGCGGAACTCGGAGATCCAGCGCATCCAGTCGCCGGGTGCGGCGAGGAAGTCCTGGGGTGAGGCGATTGCCAGATCGAACCCGGTGGTCATGGGTGTCATCAGCAGCCCGATGAGCCCCATGTCGTGGTAAAGGGGAAGCCACGACACCCCGGTGTCGTCGGGGCTCACGCGCGCCCCCTCGGCGATCGCGTCGATGTTTGCGACGAGGCAGTGATGCGGGAGCATGACCCCCTTGGGATCCGAGGTGGATCCGCTCGTGAACTGCAGGACGGCCAGGGCGTGAGGGTCGTCGGCCGGGCGGTCCCACGCCCCGGCCCGGCCCGTGAGCGCGTCGAGGCCGACAACCGGGGGGTCGCCCGGCTCGGCGGTGACGAACGGAGCGAGCTGCGGGTCCACGACCACGATGCGGGCGTCGGCGATCTGGATGCGGGCCCGGGTCTGCGCGACGAACTCCTCGATCGAGCCGAGGCGCATGGGAAGGGGCAGGCACACCACGGTCGCCCCCGCGAGCCAGGTGGCCTGGATTGCGGTCACCAGGGCCCGGGAGGTGGGGCCGAGCAGGGCGACGTGGTCCCCGGGCGCCACCCCGAGGGACTGGAGGGCGGCGGCCATCCCCGCCGCGTCTTCGTGGAGACGGGCCCACTCGACCGGCTCGCGGCCGTGCGCTCCGGCCGACCCGAGGAACGTGATGGTGCCGCCGCGGGCACCGGCCTGCTCGAGGCGGGGGAGCAGCGACTCGAGCGCCGGGCCGGGAGCGCGGGGGTTCGGCGCAGCGCACAGGGACATCGGGGGTTCGACCCGCCGGCGGGCGGGGGGGTTACGGCCCGGCCAGCGCCGCCTTCGGGTCCCGGAAGAACTGCGAGCGGGCGAGGACCCGATCGGCGCCGTGGCGCCGGGCCCCGTCCATGGTGGCGTCGTCGACGTGGGGGCCGAACGCCACGATGCGCCCTGCGGTCGCGGCGCGGACCTCGGCGATCCGGTCGCCGAAGCGGGCGAGGTCGACGACGACCACGGCGGCGTCGGCCGCCCGGCCCGGATCGCGGACGAAGCGCACGTCGTCACCGAGCGCGGCCCGGATCCGGCTCTGGTCCATGAGGTCGGGCACGAGCGCGACGACCGCCACTGTCGTGTCCTCCGGCGGGCTCATGTCGGGCGTGACGGATTCGTCGCGAGGATCACGGCCCCGAGGCCGCCGCTGACCAACGACGCAGCGAGGATGCCGAGCACCGCGTCGTCGAAGGTCGGCCCTGCGAACGACAGGTCGTTGACGAAGAGGGCGACCGTGAACCCGATGCCGGCGACCGCGCCGACGCCGAAGACCTGGCGCCACGACACGCCGACCGGGAGGTGACCGACGCCGGCCCGGGCCCCCAGCCAGGTGGCGGCGGTGATGCCCACGGGCTTCCCGACGACCAACCCGACGAGCACGCCGATGGCGACGGGGCTCGACGCCGCGCGCCGGACGGTCTCGGAGTCGACCACGACGCCGGCGTTGGCCAGCGCGAACAGTGGGACCACGAGGAAGCTCGACCACGGGTGGAGACGGCGCTCCAGGCCCTCGATCACCGCGCGCCCCCCGAAGGGGCGGGCCGGGGTCATGAGGCCGAGCGCGACGCCGGCGATCGTGGCGTGCACGCCCGACTGCTCCACGCAGAGCCAGATCGCCAGTGCAGGAACGACGTAGGCCCACGGTGTCCCGACCCCGAGCCGCTGCATCGCAAGGATGAGCAGCACGACCCCCGCAGCCGCAGCCAGCCAGCCGAACGTGATGCCGCCCGAGTAGAAGAGGGCGATCACCAGGATCGCCCCGATGTCGTCGACGATCGCCAGGGTGAGGAGGAACAGCTTCAACGGCCGCGCGACGCGCGCCCCCAGGATCGCGAGCACCCCGACGGCGAAGGCGATGTCGGTCGCCATCGGGATCGCCCAACCCTTGGCGGTGGCCTCGCCGGCGTTGATCGACCAGAACAGCAGCGCGGGGAGCACCATCCCACCGATGGCCGCCACGACGGGAAGCGCAGCAGTGCGCGGGTTGCGCAGCTCGCCCCGCACGATCTCACGCTTGATCTCGAGCCCGACGACGAAGAAGAACACCGTCATCAGCCCGTCGGTGACCCAGTGGGCGCGCGACAGGTCGAGGTCGACGAGGCCGAGGCCGAGGTCGACGGACTGGTTCCAGAACGTCTCGTAGGCGTCGGTCGCGAGGTTGGCCCAGACCAGCGCGCCGATCGCGGCGAGGAGGACGACGATCCCGCCGAGGGCCTCGACGTCGATGAAGTCGTCGCGGAACGGGGGCAGCGCCTTGCCCACGCCTCGGACGCGGAAGCCCCTGCGGTGGGCCACCGGGGCTCAGGTCCCGACGAGGCGCGGCTCGGGCACCGCGAACTCCGGCCAGCGCGACCGGGACTTCTTGGCCAGCTTGTGCATCAAGGCGATGGCACCGGGGTCGTCGTCGCCCGGCCGGACCTCGATCATGCCGGCGTCCTGCAGGCCCGCCATGATCTCGCGGCCGAGTTCGGTGCGCACGATGGTGAGGGTCCAGTCGTTGAACGCTCCGATGCCGCCGGTGGAGATGTCGGCGTGCTCCGCCGCGAAGTCGGGGCACATCTTGCAACCCTCTCGCGTCCAGGCGTGGCACTCCTTCAGAGGGATCTCGTGGTAGTCGCCGTTGTGCATCCAGATCTGGAAGACGCCCTTGATGTTCATCTTCTTGATGTCGGCGCGCTTGAGCCCGTACTTCGCGTCGAAGAGCTCGTCGAAGATCGCGTCGTCGAAGGTCTTCGAGCAGAGCAGGCCGATGTTGAGGGCGAGGCGCCGGGCGACCTTTCCGGCCTTGCGCTGCTTCATCACCGGCGGCACCGAGCTCTGGCAACTCATGCCCACGAGCGCGAGGCGCTCGGCTCCGCTCTCGATGGCGTCGTTGTAGGCGAGTGTGTTCGCGGAGTACGTGTAGCGGCTCCCAGCCGACGCGATGATGTCCTCGCGGGTGCGAGCGACGCCGGGCACCGCCTTCCAGGTCGAGCCGTCGCCTTCGAGGTAGGACACCAGCGCGGCGTCGATGATGTCCTGGTCGAGGCAGTAGAGAAGGATGGCCGACACCAGTCCGCCGTCCTGACCGATCTCGTGGATCACCGGGTCGGCGGCCCGGGCCAGGACGATGTCCTTGTAGATGCCCGACATCTCCTCGGGCTCGCGGGTCCGCCCGAACAGGTACTCGTCGATCTCGGGCTCCCAGGCTCGGAAGCGGGGGCACGCACGCGTGCAGCTGGTGCACCCCTTCTCGCCGTGGCTGCAGTTGTCGGGCGCGTAGCCCTCTTCGAGATGGAACGGCTTGTACACGCCGGCGTCGTCGCGGTAGCCGAGCACGTCGTGTGGGCAGGCAATCACGCAGCCGGCGCAGCCGGTGCAGAGGCCGCTGGTGACGACCTCCTCGTAGAGGTGCTTCCACTGGAACTTCTCAGGCGCCATCCCGGCAGTCTGTCATGGTCGCGCCGGTGCGGCCTCAGTCGCGGCGACCGAGCCAGGCGTCGAGGAGCCGGCCCCGCGCCTCGGCGTGCTCCCGCAGCCCGTCGACGATCACCCCGGCCACCCTCCCGCCCACCAGCGGGGCCCGCACCACGAGTCGGCCCGCCACGGTCCACACCGAGGCGCCCGGTCCGGTGGGGGCCACGGTGCTGGTGTACGACGACTCGAGCCGGTCTGCGTAGTGGTCGGGCTCGAGGACGTGCTCGGCGCGTCGCGCGGGTAGGTCGAAGGCGGCGTCGTCGACCCAGGTCAGCTTCTCGGGGTCGACGACCCGGGCCACGGCCCGGTTGAGGGGCGCGGAGAACCGGTAGCGGACCCGCAGGCGCGCGCGGGTGGCGTCACGGGTGCACTCGAGGACCTCGGCGTCGCCGATGTTGGGGAGGGTGCGGGTGGCGACCAGGAACTCGGGGTCGAGGAACGCGTCGAGCACCGCAGCGGGCGGGTGGGCCAGGCCGACGACGATCGAGAACTCCATGACGCCACGCGGACCGATCTCTCGGGGGCGAGGTGGGTGCGAGGTACGCTCACCGCCCCGGAAAGGTAGCCATGTCCCGCATCCCCGACCTGCTGCGCGGTGGTCGCACCTACTCGTTCGAGTTCTTCCCACCCCGCACGCCCGAGGCGGAGGCCACCCTGGAGCGCACGCTCCTCGAGCTCGAGCCGCTGCACCCGGCGTTCGTCTCGGTCACCTACGGCGCGGGCGGTACCACCCGCGAGCGGACCCACGACCTCGTCGTGCGGATCAACCGGATGCCCGGCATGACCGCCATGGCCCACCTCACCTGCGTGGGCCACACGCGCCGTGAGCTCGAGACCATCGTGGCGCGCTATCGCGACGCCGGGATCGAGAACATCCTCGCGCTCGGTGGCGATCCGCCCGCCGACGCCGACCTCCCGCCCGGGGAGCTCACCTACGCAGCGGAGCTGGTGGAGCTCATCCGGTCGGTCGGTGACTTCGCGGTGGGCGTGGCCGCGCACCCCGAGCCCCACCCGCGCTCGCCCGACCTCGCCACCGACCGGCGCCGCACCGCGGAGAAGCTGGCCGCGGCCGACTTCGCCGTCACCCAGTTCTTCTTCGAGGCGCACCACTACTTCGACCTCGTCGGGTCCTTGCGGGCGCTCGGGGTGGACAAGCCCGTGATCCCCGGGATCATGCCGGTGCAGAGCATCGGGGCGATCCGCCGGATGACCGCGATGCAGGGATCCGAGTTCCCGGCCTGGTTCGACGCCCGGCTGCGTGAGGTCGAGGACGACCCCGAGGCGGTGCGCAAGATCGGCGTCGAGGAGGCGACCCACCTCGGCCAGGCGCTGCTCGACGGCGGCGCCCCGGGCCTGCACTTCTACACCCTGAACCGCTCGCCCGCGACCCGCGAGATCTACGCGAGCCTGGGCCTCGGGAGGGGTCCGGCGAACTGAGAATGGCGGAGGGGGTGGGATTTGAACCCACGGTGGCTTGCGCCACAATGGTTTTCGAGACCATCCGATTCGGCCGCTCTCGCACCCCTCCAGCCCAGCGAGTGTACGGCGTTGCGACCGGAGGGGCCCCTCGTGGGCCGGACCTCACCGGCGCCGAGCGAAGAACTCCTGGAGCAACGCGCCACACTCCGCGGCGCGGACTCCGGGGACCACGGCGACGGGATGGTTGAGGCGGGGATCGCTCCCCAGGTGATAGAGGCTGCCGAGGGCCCCTGCCTTCGGGTCGGCGGCGCCGAAGGCGACGGCGTCGATGCGGGCGAGGACCACCGCGCCGGCGCACATGGGGCACGGCTCGAGCGTGCTCACGAGGATGTGGCCGTCGAGCCGTGAGCGCCCGGTCGCCGCAGCGGCGTCGCGCAGCGCGAGGAGCTCGGCGTGAGCGGTGGGGTCGGCGAGCCGCTCACGCTCGTTGTGCCGCCGGGCGACGATCTCGCCGTCGGCGACCCGGGCCACCACGGCGCCGATGGGGACGTCGTCGTGGGCCAGCGCGGCCCGGGCCTCGGTGAGCGCGCCCTGCATGAGCGCGTCGAGGAGGGCGGGATCGAGACCGGTGGTGCCCCGGGCCATCAGAGGGGCGTGTACTCCTGGCCGCCGACCGCAGTGGTGCCGCCGTCGACCACCACTGCAGAGCCGTGGACGAAGCTCGCGTCGTCGGACAGGAGGAAGCGCACCAGCCGGCCGATCTCCTCCGGCTGGCCGAGCCGGCCGAGCGGGATCTTCTGCTCGAACGCCGCCCGCGCCTCGGGCCGGACCTCGACGATCGGGAGGAACATCGGGGTGGCGATGTACCCCGGGCACACCGCGTTGACGCGTATGCCCTCGGCGCCGAGTCGGGCCGCAAGCGAGCGGGTGAGGCCGATGAGGCCATGCTTCGAGGCGGTGTAGGCGGGGACGTTGCCGTGGCCGATGAGGCCTTCGATGGACGAGATGCCCACGATGGCCGAGCCGGGACCGGCGTTGCGCAGGGCCGGGAGCAGCTCGCGCACGAGCACGGCCTCGGCCTTCAGGTTCACGTCGAGCACGAGGTCGAACTCCTCGCCGGAGAGGTCGTCGAAGGTGTAGCCCATGGGCACGCCGGCTGCATGGACCAGGCCGCCGATCGCACCGAGCACGTCGAGTGTGCCGTCGCGCGCGGCCCGCACGGCGTCGAGGTCGCGCACGTCGACCGCCACGGAGTGGGTGGCCACGCCGAGCTCTGCGCACTGCGCAGCGGTCGCAGCGGCGCCGTCGCCGTCGAGGTCCCACGCGGCGATCGGGCGCCCGGCCTCGGCGAGCGCCCGGCACGACTCGCGACCGATGCCGGAGCCACCGCCGGTGACGACCACCGGGGTGGTCGGGCTGGAACAGGGAGCGACCATGGGGGATCCGTTCTGAGCGAAGGGAAGGAGACGAAGGAGTGGGTGGTGGGCGATTCCGGCGAACCATAGGTCAGCAGCCGTCGAGACGCGATTGCGCAGCGAGGCCCTCCGGCGCCCCTCGAGGGGGAGACGGCGCGTCCTTGTCCGCTCGACTGCGCTCGGGATACCGTGTGTCCCGGCGGCGATTGTGCCGCCGTCGGAGCCTTCGTCAGGGGGACACCCGATGGGACCGAGGTCGACTCGCCGGATCCTCGTCGTCGCCGCGTTCGTCGCCGCGTGGTTCGGCGTCCTCTCCACCGCAGTGCCGGCGTTCGGCCTGCCGCCGATCGGTCAACCCGGTGAGATGCGCGACCCCCGCAATCCCGCGAACCAGTCGTCGGTCACCAACCCCGTGGCCGTGCGCAACTTCGGCGACGGCACCCCCTGCGAGGCCATCACCGGTGGGGTGTTCGACAACTACGGCATCCCGGGCTTCTTCCCGTACGGCACCGGTGCGCCGGGGTCGGGAACCGGCGGGTGGGTCTCGGGCATCGCGCACGGGTAGCCGGCACGGAACCGACCTCGACCTGCGCCGAGTGCGACGCTCCTTTCTTCGCGGACGGTCGCGGTTGGCGGAGGGAGTGGGATTCGAACCCACGGTGAGTTGCCCCACACACGCTTTCCAAGCGTGCCGATTCGGCCGCTCTCGCATCCCTCCCGGGAGCGGGGATCGTATCGGTTGCGGGCGGCCCCACCGCCGGTCGGCCCCCGGAGGGTGGCAGGTACCCTGAGGTCGCGGACCGTGCTAGGTGGGGAGTTCGTGGTGCCCTGCACCCCAAATCCACGTAGGGGGGCTGAATTCCCGCTCGAGGCCCGGAACGCGTCACGCACGACCCGAGCGAAGGTGTCGAAGACCGGGTCCTGCGCAACGGGGTCCCGCCAACCGAGTCAGGTCCGGAAGGAAGCAGCTCTCCGTGGACCACCCCGTGTGCCGTAGGGAAGCTTGGTCTGAGCCCGAGCTCGGGAACCGACGTGGCGCGCCAAGGTCGACAGCGGGTGCACGGTCCGCACCCTTCTCCCCCTCGCCCTGCTGACGCCCCGGGCCCGCGCGGCGGGGCGCCGCTGCGCCGAGGTGGACTACTCGAGGTCCCGCGGGGTCACGAAGCGATCGAGGACGGCCGCCGCCGATTCCAGCCCGGCCCAGTCGCCGGTGACGCCGAGGGCGGCCAGCGCTGCGGTGGGGTACCCGCGCCCGAGCGCGGCCCGGGCGGCGACGTCGCCACCGTGGGCAAGATCGAGCGCGAGCTCGTGCATGGTCGGGTTGTGGCCGATCACCATGAGGCTCGTGACCGACGCGACGGTGCCGCGCACGGCCTCGAGCACGGTCTCGGGGTGCGCAAGGTAGAGGTCGTGCTCGATGACCCCGTCGGTCGTGTCGGGAAGGTCGAGCAGGGCGAGGGTCTCGCAGGTGCGTCGGGCCGACGAGCACAGGACCCGATCGGGAACCAGATCCTCCCGTCGCAGGTAGTCGCCCACGAGGGGCGCCGCGCGTCGGCCACGGGCGTTGAGCGGGCGATCGTGGTCCCGGGCCGTGGCGTCCGACCAGGACGACTTGGCGTGTCGGAGCAGCAGCAGCCGGCGCATGACGCCAGCCTGCCACCGCAGCGGACGGCCCGTGGGTCCTGCGCCTACGATCGTCGGCGATGGCCTATCAGTCGCTGTACCGCAAGTACCGGCCCCAGCGGTTCGCGGAGCTCGTCGGCCAGGAGCACGTGACCACCGCGTTGCGCAACGCCGTGCGGGACGGCCGAGTCGGGCACGCGTACCTGTTCAGCGGTCCCCGGGGCACCGGGAAGACCACCACGGCGCGGATCCTCGCCAAGGCGCTCAACTGTCAGGACCTCGGCGCCGATGGTGAGCCCTGCGGCGTCTGCGACCACTGCGAGTCCGTAGCGGCGGGATCGTTCATCGATCTGTTCGAGCTCGACGCCGCGTCCAACCGTGGCGTCGGCGACACTCGTGAGCTGCTCGAGCGCATCGCGTTCCGAAGCGCTGCCGGCGGCAAGAAGGTCTACATCCTCGACGAGGTCCACATGCTCACGGACGCGGCGTCCAACACGCTGCTCAAGAGCCTCGAGGAGCCACCCGACCACGTGGTGTTCGTGCTCGCGACCACC
>JBJSXO010000179.1:0-2404 GCA_046086425.1 Actinomycetota bacterium
ACGCACGTGCACACCTGCGCGCGTGCGCGGACACGCACCTAGGGGTGGACGAGGTTGGGTGGGGTGGTGCCGGCGAGGACGGCGAGGGCGCCCTCGCACGCGAGGTGGGCCATGCGGGTGCGGGTGGCCATCGACGCGGAGCCGAGGTGGGGGAGCAGCATCACCCGCGGCGCGTCGAGCAGCCGTGCCTCGACCCGGGGCTCGTGCTCGTACACGTCGAGGCCCGCGGCGAACAACCGCCCGGCGTGCAGCGCGTCGGCCAGGGCCGCCTCGTCGACCACGGGGCCGCGGGCGGTGTTCACGAGCACGGCGGTGGGCTTCATGAGCGCAAGCCGACGGGCGTCGATCAAGTGCCGGGTCTGGTCGGTGAGCGGCGTGTGCAGGCTCACGAAGTCCGACACGGCCAGCAGGTGGTCGAGGTCGCCGGACCACCCCGGTAGCCCGGTGTCGGAGCGGGTGTGGTGGATCACCTGCATGCCGAAGCCGGTAGCGCGCCGGGCCACGGCGCGCCCGATGCGGCCCATGCCGACGATTCCGAGGGTCGCGCCGTGGACGTCGACGCCGAGGTACTCGGTGATCTCCCAGCCGTCCCAGACGCCCGCCCGCAGGTCGCGCTCGGCCTCGGACGCGAGCCGGGCCGCCCCGAGGATCAGCAGGAACGCGAGATCGGCGGTCGTCTCGTCGAGCACGCCGGGCGTGTTGGTGACGGCGATCCCCCGAGCCGCGGCTGCGGCCACGTCGACGTTGTCGTAGCCCACCGCCACGTTGGCGACCACCCGCAGCGACCCGGCCCCGGCGTCGAGCACGTCGGCATCGATCCGATCGGTGAGCAGGCACACCAATGCGTCGATCCCGTCGAGCGCGGCGCACAGCTCGGCCTTGGTGAGCGGCGTGTCGTCGTTGCGCGTGACGACGTCGTGTCCGGCTGCGACGAGGGGATCGAGTCCGCCGGGAGGAAGGTGGCGGGTGACGAGGACGCGGGCCACCCGCTCAGTGCTCGGTGTAGTCGACGACGCCTGCGTCGGGGACGGCGACCGCAAAGCAGAAGCAGTGGATGGGAGCATGGTCGGACACCGGCCGCAGGCTGTGCACGGCGTCCGGCGGGATGTGCACGAGATCACCCTGACGGATCTCGCGCTCCTCGCCGGCGATCGTCATCAGGCCACGTCCGGAGGTCACGTAGTAGAACTCGTGCGTGGGGTGGTGGTGCGGATCCACGAACCCGCCTCCTGCGACCTCGAACTCGCTGACCAGCTCGAGATGTCCCCCCTTGGTGATGTCGAACATCTCCCGCGGGCTCACCAGCCACCACACCGGAACAGTGCCGTTGTGCTCGATGACCGGCTCGACGTCCTCGATCGACCGAACGTCCATGTGCGCTCCCCTTCGCGTCCGCGGCGTGCTGGCCTAGGGTCAGCCTATGCGCACGGTGCGGATCACCACCGAGGTACTCAGTGCGGCGGCGTTCGCGCCGTTCGGGTGGCTGCCGGTCGACGACACCGACCCCGCCGACGGTCTCCACAGCCTCACCTACGCGTGGGGTGATCCCCACTGCAACGTGATCGCGCATGCCTACGACGAGGTCGTCCATACCGAAGCGGGCACCCTCTGCACGCGCCTCTACCGCCACGACACGCACACCCAGGTGCTGATGCCGCTGAACGTCGACGCGATCGTGGCGGTCGCGCCCGCCGCCACCGGCTTCGCCGACCCGGCCGACCTCGACCAGATCCGGGCCTTCCATCTCCGGCCGCTCGACGCCGTGGTCCTGCACCCGGGGACGTGGCATTGGGGCCCGTTCCCGCAGGGACCGGAGCCGGTCCGTCTGCTCAACGTCCAGGCCCGGGGCTACCAGGACGACAACGCCCACGTGGACCTGCCCGAGGCCCTGGGCACCGCCGTGGAGGTGGTGGACCCGCCGCCGCCCGGGGCCGCCTGAGGTCGCCTGGGGCAAGGGCGGCCGGAGGATAGCCGGATTGCCTGGACAGTGGTAGGCATTCTGTGGCAAACTTGCTGCTTGCTCGGAGCCAGGAGGCGCGTGCGGGAACGCCGCAGCGTCCCCGTGCGTTCGTGCAAACGTCCGGACGCCGTCCCCCCGGCGTCGTCGCCCACGTATCCCCGGAGGATCCCGTGGCAGTGAAGTTCCGCCCCCAGACGTCGGAGACCGAGGACCTCGTCCGTCTCTACCTCGACGACGTCGGTCGTCATGACCTCCTCACCAAGGACGACGAGGTCCGCCTCGCCCAGGCCATCGAAGCCGGCGAGGCCGCCCGCGAGACCCTGGCCAGCGCCAAGACCGGCCTGACCCGGGCCGAGAAGCGCGAGCTGGAGCGCACGGTGCGCAAGGGCGACTCCGCCCGGCGCCAGTTCGTCGAGTCCAACCTGCGCCTCGTGGTGTCGATCG
>JBJSXO010000180.1:0-7705 GCA_046086425.1 Actinomycetota bacterium
CCTGACGCCGGCAGGGACCGCGCCCCGACCGCTCAGGCGGAGAGACCGACCCGCGCCGACGCCAGCAACGCGCGCAGGAGCACCGCGCCGGCGTCGGAGCCGAGGATCGGCTCTGCCGCGCGTTCGGGGTGGGGCATGAGCCCGACGACGTTGCCCGCCGCGTTGCTCACGCCGGCGATGTCGTCGGTACTCCCGTTGGGGTTGTCGACGTAGCGCAGCACCACCTGGCCGTTGTCCCGGATGCGGGCGAGGGTCTCGGCATCGCAGGTGTAGTTGCCCTCGAAGTGGTTGACCGGAAGCCGCAGCACCGTCCCGGCCGCCACGCCCGTCGTGAGCGCCGAACCATCGTGCTCCACGCGACAGCGAACCGTCTCGCACCGGAACTTCAGGCTTGCGTTCTTCTGCAGCGCGCCGGGCACCATGCCCGCCTCGGCCAGCACCTGGAACCCGTTGCAGATGCCCACGACCGGTCCACCGGCGTCGGCAAAGGCCCGCACTGCGTCCATCACCGGCGAGAAGCGGGCGATCGCACCCGTGCGGAGGTAGTCGCCGTGGGCGAAGCCCCCCGGGACGACGATGGCGTCGAACCCGTCGAGGGTGGCGTCGCCGTGCCACACGAGGTCCGCCGATCCCCCGAGCACCTCGACTGCGTGCATCACGTCGAACTCGCAGTTGGTCCCCGGGAAGACCACGACGCCGACGCGGCTGCCCACGGTCAGGCGCCCTCGAGCGCGAAGACCTCGACCGTGAACGCCTCGATCACCGGGTTGGCCAGGAGCCGGTGGCACATCTCGTCGACCTGGACCCGGGCCGCGTCGGCGTCGGCGGCCTCCACCACCAGGCGGATCGACTTGCCGATCCGCACGTCGGTGACGTTGGTGTAGCCGAGCGCCGGGAGGGCCCGCTCCACGGCGGCACCCTGCGGGTCGAGCACGCCGGGAAGATGGGTGACCTCGACGTGGGCTTCGAACTTCACCCCCGGATCGTACCGGCGGCACTGCGCGAACCAGATCACTCAGGCGCGTACCACTCGTCGAAGGACTCGCCGGTCAGCAGCTCATAGGCCTCGACGTAGCGGGCCCGGGTGCCGTCGATCACCGACTGCGGCAGCGGTGGGGCGGGCGGGCGCTGATCCCAGCCCAGCGCGAGGTAGTGGTCGCGCACGAACTGCTTGTCGAACGACGGCGGGGACGTGCCCACCTCGTAGTGCTCGGCGGGCCAGTAGCGCGACGAGTCGGGGGTGAGCATCTCGTCGATCACGAGCAGTTCGTCTTCCACGGTGCCGAACTCGAGCTTGGTGTCGGCGAGGCGCACCACCTCGGCGGCGGCGTGCGCAGCGGCGAAGGCGTAGATGGCCAGCGTGGCCGTGCGGACCTGCTCGAACACCGCATCGCCCACGAGCGCCGCCGCCTCGGCGTCGGTCACCGGCTCGTCGTGGCCGGCCTCGGCCTTGGTGGTGGACGTGAAGATCGGCTCCGGGAGGATCTCGGCCTGGCGCAGCCCGGCGGGGAGACGACGGCCGCAGACGGTCCCCTGCTCGGAGTACTCCGACCACGCCGACCCGAACAGGTAGCCACGGGCGATGCACTCGAGCCGCACCGGCTGGGTGGCCCGCACCAGCATCGCCCGGCCCGCGAGCTCGTGGTCCGCGGTCTCGGGGAAGTCCGTGGGGTCGGCCGACACGACGTGGTTGGGCCAGATGGACGCCGTCTGCTCGAACCAGTACGTCGACAGACCGGTGAGCACCCGGCCCTTGTCGGGGACCTCGTCGGGCAGGACGACGTCGAACACCGAGATGCGGTCACTGGCCACGATCAGCATCCGGTCGTGCGCCACCTCGTAGAGGTCACGCACCTTCCCCGTGTAGCGGTGCCGCAGCCCGGGACGGGTCATCGTCGTCCTCCGGTCACGGCGCGCCCGGCTCGTCGAGGGCGTCCACCGCACGCCCAGCGCGCTCGGTGGCCTTGACCAGGTCGAAGCAGGCGTCGAGCGCCGCGCCGTCGAGCACCGCAGTCACCTCCGGGTCCTCGCCGAGCACATCACGGAAGGGGCGCTCCGCCTCCCACGTGCGCATGGCGTTGCGCTGCACAAGCCGGTAGGCGTCGTCCCGGGTCATCCCTCGCTCCACCAACGCGAGGAGCACCGGCTGGCTGAACACCAGGCCATGCGACGCGTCGAGGTTGCGCACCATACGGTCCGGATACACGACGAGCCCCTCGACGATGCCGCGGAAGCGCACCGCCATGTAGTAGGCAAGCATGAGCGAGTCGGGGATGATCACGCGTTCGACCGAGGAGTGCGAGATGTCGCGCTCGTGCCAGAGGGCGACGTTCTCCATCCCGGCGGTCAGGTTGCCGCGCAGCACCCGCGCCAGCCCACAGAGCTGCTCGCTCTTCACCGGGTTGCGCTTGTGCGGCATCGCGCTCGAGCCCTTCTGCGCGCCGGCGCGGAACGGCTCCTCGGCCTCCCGGACCTCGGTGCGCTGCAGGTGGCGCACCTCGAGGGCGAACGACTCGATCGCGGCGCCGAGCGACGCACACGCGTAGAGCACCTCCGCGTGGCGGTCGCGTGCCAGCACCTGGGTCGCCGGCACCGGGCGGAGACCGAGGGCCCCGCACACGTGCGCCTCGATCGCGGGATCGACGTTGCTGTAGGTGCCGACCGCACCCGACAGTTTGCCGACCGCGATGACGCCACGCGCCGTGCGTAGCCGCCGTAGCTCGCGCCGCAGCTGCAGTGCCCACAGGGCGATCTTGGCGCCGAAGGTGGTGGGCTCGGCATGGATTCCGTGGGTGCGCCCCACCATCGGCGTATCGCGGAACTCACGTGCCCGCGTGGACACTGCGAATTCGAGCGCCTCCACCGCAGCGATGATCTCGTCGAGCGCGCGGGTGATCGTGACCGCGAGCGCGGTGTCCACCACATCGCTCGACGTGAGTCCGTAGTGGACCCAGGTGCCGTGGGGCGCGCCCACGTACGCCGACACCACGTCGACGAACGCGGCGACGTCATGGTCGGTGATCTTCTCGCGCTAGTCGATCTCGGCCACCGTGAAGGCGGCCTTGGCCCGGACCGCCGCCGCGGCCTCCGCCGGGACGACCCCGAGCGCGGCCCAGGCCTCCACGGCGAGGATCTCGACCTCGAGCCACGTCGAGAAGCGGGCCTCGTCGGAGAACAGATCGGCGATGGCCGGGAGCGAGTACCGCGGGATCAAGGCAGACGACCTCCGGAGCACGACACTAAACGGCTCGGCGTGCCGTCGGGGGCGGCGGGGACCCCCTCGATCGACCCGGCCGGCCCAAACGGCACGGCGGCTTCAGACACCGGCGGCGATGTCCCGCCGGCACTGCCGCCCCGGCCAGGTGATGCGGTCCGCCGTGGCGTAGGCGCGCGCCCGGGCCTCGGGGATCCCCGCCCCCAGCGCGCTCACCGCGAACACCCGGCCCCCTGCGGTAACGAGCGCGTCGCCCTCGCGACGGGTGCCGGCGTGGAACACGAAGGCGCCGTCGACCGCGGCGGCCTCGGCCACCCCCTCGATCACGTCGCCCGTGCGGGGCGCCTGCGGGTAACCCTCACTGGCCAGGACGACGGTCACACACGCATCGTCGGTGAACTCGATCGGCGGCAGCGGCACTCCGTTGGCCGACGCCCAGCACAACGCGCCGAGGTCGGTCACGAGGCGGGGCACCACCACCTCACACTCCGGGTCGCCGAAGCGCACGTTGTACTCGAGCATCTTGGGGCCCGCCGGGGTGAGCATCAGCCCGGCGTAGAGCACCCCTCGGTAGGCGATGCCCCGATCGGCCAGCTCGCGTAGGGTCGGCACCACGGCGTCGTGCATGACGGCGGCTACCAGGCCGTCGTCCACGAGCGGGACCGGTGAGTACGCGCCCATGCCGCCGGTGTTCGGTCCGGCATCACTATCGCCGACGCGCTTGAAGTCCTGGGCCGGGGCCAAAGCCCGCGCGCCCTCGGGGTCGCCGTTGCACACCACCAGCAGCGACAGCTCCGGGCCTTCGAGACCTTCCTCGATCACCAAGGTGCGCCCTGCGTCGCCGAACGCTGCACCGGAGAGGTACGCCCGCACGGCGTCGCGCGCCTCGGCGATCGACTCGGTGACCACGACGCCCTTACCTGCGGCGAGCCCGTCGGTCTTCACCACGTAGAAGCCCGGCAGCGTCTCGAGAAAGCCGAGCGCGGCAGCCTCGTCGTCCGCCCCGAAGGTGCGGTGCGCGGCAGTGGGTACGCCTGCGGCGACCAGCACGTCCTTCATGTACGCCTTCGAGCCCTCGAGCCGGGCCCCGTCGGCGGTGGGACCGAAGGCGTGGCGCCCGCGTGCGGTGAGCGCGTCGACGACGCCGTTGACGAGCGGCTGCTCCGGGCCCACGACCACGAGGTCGACGTCCCGGGCGTCGGCGAGGTCGGCCACGGCCTGTGCGTCGTCGGCGGCCACCGCCACGCACTCGGCGAGCTCGGCCATGCCGGGGTTCCCGGGGGCGCACACCACCTCGTCGACCGACGCGCTGCGCGTGAGGCCCTCGGCGAGCGCGTGCTCTCGCCCGCCGGCGCCGAGGACGAGTGCTCTCACGCCGACAGGACGACGGTCTGCTCGCGACCGGGTCCGACGCCCACGAACGACACGGGCACGCCTGCGAGCTCCTCGATGCGCTGCACGTAGTCGCGTGCCGCACTCGGCAGGTCCTCGAGCCGGGTGCAGTGGTCGATCTCGCCCTTCCAGCCCGGCATCGTCTCGTACACGGGCCGCACCTTGTGCAGCACCGACTGGTGGTACGGGACGTGGTCGTAACGGGTGCCGTCGTCGCCCTCGTACGCAACGCAGATCTTGAGCTCGTCGAACGGCGCCAGGACGTCGAGCTTGGTGATGGCGACGTCGGTGAGGGTGTTGAGGCGCACCGCGTGACGCAGCATCACCGCGTCGAGCCAGCCCGGCCGGCGCCGCCGCCCGGTGTTGGTGCCGAACTCGTGACCCCGGCGCACCATCTCGTCGCCCACTGCGTCACCCTCGAGCAGCTCGCTCGGGAACGGCCCCGAGCCCACGCGAGTGGTGTACGCCTTCACCACCCCGACCACCCGCTCGATCGCGCGCGGACCCACTCCCGCACCCGTGCACACGCCACCGGCTACCGGGTTCGACGAGGTGACAAACGGGTAGGTCCCGTGGTCGAGATCGAGGAACGTGGCCTGCGCACCTTCGAAGAGCACGTTCTCATCACGCGCAAGCGCCTCGTGGATGAGATGCACGGTGTCGTCGATCAACGGGGCGAGCCGGGGCACCATCGCCAGGTAATCCGTCGCGATGGCGTCCGGGTCGAGACCGGGCCGGTTGTAGCCCTTGGTGAGCATCAAGTTCTTGTCTCGGATCGCAAGGTCGAGCTTCTCGCGAAAGATCTTCGGGTCGAGGAGGTCCTGAACCCGCAACCCGACGCGCATCGCCTTGTCGGCGTAGGCGGGGCCGATGCCGCGCTTGGTCGTGCCCAGCTTGTTCTTGCCCAGGTAGCGCTCGCTCACGCGATCGAGCTCCTGGTGGTACGGCATGATCAGGTGCGCGTTGCCCGAGAGGCGCAGGTTGGCGGTCGAGACGCCTTTCCCCTCGAGCATGTCGATCTCGGCGAGGAGCACGGCCGGGTCGACCACCACGCCGTTGCCGATCACCGGAGTGACGTGCGGGTAGAGCACGCCGCTGGGGACCAGCTGGATCTTGAAGACCTCGCCGTCGACCACGATCGTGTGCCCGGCGTTGTGCCCACCCTGGTAGCGCACGACCAGCGTCGAGTCCTCGGCGAGGTAGTCGGTGAACCGACCCTTGCCCTCGTCACCCCACTGGGTGCCGACGATCACCGTTCCCGGCACCGGGGGCTCCTTCGCCGGGGGTTCCTCGGCCTGCTCCTCGGCCACTTCCTGGGCCGTACGGGTGTCACGTTGGAGAAAGGCTAGCCGGAACCGGTCTCGCGCGACGCGGGAAGGCGGCGGGGCAAGGCAGGCAAGTTGTGGAGCGGACGCCCGTGGGCCAACATGACGGCGCCGTCAGCGGGAGCGACGGACCCGGCGACCGGCGCGGGTGATCCACGAGGGTGATCCACGAGGGGGACCCATGGCCATCAACGGTTGGCGTGCCGCCGACAGCGACCTGCACGTCATGGAGCCTGCCGACCTCTGGCAGCGCTACATGGAGCCCGAGTGGGCCCACGCTGCGCCCATCGGCACCGACGAGATGGTGCGCGACATGCGGGTCCGGGTGAAGAACCACACGATGCTGCGCATGGGCCGGGTCCGGGCCCGCGCGGGGGGCGTCAGCGCGTGGTCGGAGGAGCAGGACAACGTCTACGCCCGGGCCGAGGCCGCCGGGTGGGACGCCGCCTCCCAGCTTGCGGCGATGGATGACGAGGGCCTCGACGTCGCCGTGCTGTTCCCGAGCCGGGGCCTGTTCGTGCTCGGGCTCGACAGCGTCGAGCAGATGGGCAGCGATGGGCTCGAGGGCGACTACGCCGCCGCGATCGCCCGGGCCTACAACAACTGGATGGCCGACTTCGTCACTGCGGACCCGAAGCGGCTCTACGGCGCCGGCATCATCGCGCCGCACGACCCCAAGCTCGCGGCCGACGAGGTGAAGCGCTGCGTGGAGGAGCTCGGCTTCGCCACCGTGATGCTGCACCCGGGCCACGTGAACCGCCGGCCTTGGCACCACCCCGAGTACGACCAGATCTGGGCGACGTGCGAGCGCCTCGGCATCCCCATCAGTTTCCACGGAGGCGGGCAGACCTACCTGAAGCCCGACTACTCGCTCGAGGTCTTCGACAAACTGATGATGTGGCACGTGTTCAACCAGCCGCTCGGGATCATGGCCGCGCTCACGAGCTTCACCAGCGGTGGAGTGATCCACCGTCACCCGAATCTCCGGGTGGCGCTGCTCGAGGGCAACTGCGGATGGGCGCCGTGGTTCGTGCAGCGGCTCGACGAGCACTGGGAGTGGGTTGGAGCGATGGACGCGCCCGAGCTCGATCGTCCGCCGTCGGAGTACTTCCTGTCGAACTGCTTCCTCGGCGTCGAGGCCGACGAGGACACGGTGAAGTACTACGTGGACTGGTTCGGCGACGACAACCTCGTCTTCTCTACCGACTACCCGCATGGCGACTCGAAGTTCCCCGACGCGGTGAAGGCGTTCCTCAAGCTCCCGCTGTCCGACGAGTCGAAGCAGAAGATCCTGTGGGACAACTGGGTCCGCATGTACGGCATCGAGGTCTGAGATGGCCGACGCCTACCACGACCCCGAGCTCGCGGCGGCCGGCAAGGCCGTGCAGGAGCAGCTGTGGGGACCGATGACCGGTGGGGGCGGCGGGTTCCCTGCGGCGCGCCTCGCCCCGGAGTTCTTCGCACTGGTGCAGCAGTTCGCGTTCGGCATGTTCTGGGCCCGGCCCGGGCTCGCCACGCGTGACCGCAGCCTGGTGACCGTCTCCCAGCTCGCGGCGCTCGGCCGCACCGACGAGCTCAAGGCCCACCTGCGCGGTGCGCTCAACGTCGGCCTCAGCCGTGAAGAACTGGTCGAGATGCTGATGCAGACCGCGGTCTACGCCGGCGTCCCCGCCGCCGTCAACGCACTCAACGCCGCCGCCGAGGTCCTCGCCCCACCCGAATGACCCCCCACACGACGTGCGTATCTGACCGTCAACAACGTCGGACGTAGACG